>DNBZ01000351.1 GCA_003484585.1 Bacteroidota bacterium
GCAGAACTGAGACTATGGGTTTATTCGGGAGACATACGGAACCACTTGCCTACTCCTGATTACATACTAACTAAAACAAAGTTAAGTGGTGAGACTACAATAGTATTCGAAATTGCTGAACTCATAAAAGACTTTATTGAAATTAAATTCGATGGAGACTATGATACCTTAATCCAGAGTATGTGGGCTAAGTACAGAATAGAAAGAACGTACGAAGATGACATAGATAATAGCTTAAGCACAACAAGCTATTCACAGTATAATATTGCATTTAGAGGCTATGGAGAGAATGGTGATGGCATAAACCCAGAGCTATCTCTTGATTTGTTAATGTCTAATAGGGTAATATATAAAAAGTGTGGTGAGCTTACTAGCTTTCCATTGTATGTTAAATCGCCTGACGGTGTTATAGATGTAGAATACTACCAAGGCTCTACAGCGCTAACATCTGAAGAATATATTGATTCTACTGGTAGGTATTCAATTGCTCAGTCTATGGCTTTAAATCCTTCCTTAGACGCTGTTACAACTATAGATAAGACTGCAAGTCAAAACTCAAGTTCTGATAGTTCAATCTTAGTATCGCAAGTACCTAGAGATGCGGATAAGGCTATATACACTAAATACGATGGTACTACAGGAGAAATACCTATAGTTTGCGTAGAAGAGTGTAAGAATATAAGCCACAAGGTTTCCTTCTTAAATAAGTTTGGAGTAATGCAGGATATATGGTTTACTGCGAAGAGAACTGATAGTATGTCTAGTGCTAGAGAGCAGTATAAAAGAACCAAGCTAGATACTTCTAATGGCATTACCTATAGTAAGTCAGCTCATCAGAACGTATACCTAGAGAATCAAGGTAAGGAGAAGCTAACTATGAACACAGGATTTATAGACGAAAGCTACAACGAAGTAATTAAGCAGCTGCTTGTTTCTGAGTATGTATTTATCCAAGACAAGACTAGAAGAAGTCCTACTAATTTTAGCGAGTACTTAGCTGTACCATTAACTATAGCAAGCTCAGACGTAGGTATAAAAACTAGAAGAAACGATAAACTTATTGAGTATACATTAGAGTTTGAAGCAGATTCTGACTTTATCCAAAGCGTAAGATAGATGAGAGATATAGAAATATATGTAGAAGGTAAGAGACTTGACCTATTTGACAATGGTACTATTGAGATTAAATCTAGTATTCAGGATGCCAAGGATATATCTAAGGTGTTTACAGACTATTCTCAGCCATTTACAGTACCTGCATCGGATAACAACAACCAAATCTTTAGGCATCACTATAGAACAGAAGTTACAGACAACATCTTTGACGGTAGAGTAAGGCATGAAGCTAAGATATTTATCAATCACCTACTATTTAAGAGAGGTAAAGTGTTTCTTAACGGTACTTCAATGAAGAATAGTAAGGCTAGTTCTTACAACATAACGTTCTTTGGCAACACAGTGTCGCTAAAAGATACGTTTAAAGATGATAAACTACTAGATTTATGTAGATATAAGAAGGGTGTTGATGGAAGTGATTCTGTTCTGAACCTATCATTAGCAGCAGACCATGAATTCAGTCATACTAACGTAAAAACTATATTTCGCTCAGAAGGTAAAGAGTTTAATGGTGATACTTCTGCGTTAATATATCCACTAATAACATCTAAAAAGAGATTATTCTACAATGAGTCTATTGGAAATAATAATCCAGAGAACTTTGATGGCAACCTATATGCACCTACTAGTAGTATACGTAATATTGAACCTAGTAGATATGATACTAGAGGAGTTAATGAAGTAGACTTAAAACCTGCGTTAAAGGCTTATCACATAATAAAAGCTATTGAAGAGAAATATAATATAAATTTTATACCTAAGGATTCTGCAGGAACTAAAGATTTCTTCTCTAAACATAATGAAGCATTTGCAAACTTATACTTATGGTTAAGTAATAACTCTGGTAATATAACTGGTAACTTATCTGGTGATGATTATCTATATAAAGCGGAAGTATCTAGTTGGACTTTAAAAAGCTCCTCTAACTATGACTTTGACTACCTCTCATTGGACGGTAATGAAATGGTCATAGACAGCTTCTGGAAGTTCTTCTTTGGAAATGTGATTTTTGACGCTGGAACACAAAATCATGACTTCTACTTAAAAGTAATTCCTAGTGCTGGTTACGGAGACATACCTTGGAAAGCTAGAGTTATAAATAGTGAAAGTAACAATGTTGCAGCAGAATTTGAGGGTTCTGGAGAATCAACATCCTTAGTACCTATAGTGTCATCATTACAAAATCCGATTGAAAAATACATAGTAGAGTTTTCGTCTCAAACTGCTATGCTAAATACCTCAATTGAATTCTTCTTGAGAAATGACAGAAGTGGAACTGACCGTTACGAAATATACTCATCTGGAGCTTTACTAAATACTGATGTTTCTAACTTTAAAGTTGAAAGTCACTTTCCTGATATGAAGGTGATTGATTTTATGACTGGATTGTTTAAGATGTTTAACCTTACAGCTTACTATATTGATGACGAGTCAGACCCATTGTATAGTGATATTACTCCTGTAGTTAAGGTTTTAAAACTAGATGACTACTACGATGATGCGTTAAACAATAACTCTGGAGGTATAATAGATATAACTAAGCATATTGATATACAAGAGCATTCAGTAAACACTTCACTACCATTCTCTGA
>DNBZ01000368.1 GCA_003484585.1 Bacteroidota bacterium
TTACGTACTCGGTCATGGCCAAACTCTGCTACGAAACCATCTGTGATTTTAAATACTCCTCCATAATCTCCTATGTCTTGCCCCATGAGCACTAGATTATCGTATTTCCGCATGGCCGTTTTTAGTCCATCATGTATGGCATCTATAAAACGTATTTCCGATTTTTCACCTTGCTGTGCAACTACTTGCGGCGTGTACGGCTTACAAACGTCACTCATTTCTGTAGTAGTATCTACAGGTATAGACTCATGCGTTTTGAGTATCTCTACAGCTTCATTTATTTCATCCGTTATTTCATCTTTTATAGCCACTATCTCTTGGCCAGAGATATGCTTGTTTAGAATCAGATATTTTTCAAAGTTATTAATTGGATCTTTTTTAGACCACTCGTCCATCAATTCCTGCGGCACATATTTAGTGCCACTCGCTTCTTCGTGCCCTCGCATTCTAAAGGTCTTACATTCCAATAAAAAAGGTCTTGGATTTTTTCTTAAATCCTTTGCAATAGCAGATACTTCTGAGAATACTTCTAAAATATTATTCCCGTCTATGGTCTTACTGTCTATACCGTAGCCTATCCCTTTATCTGCTATATTAACACAGCGAAACTGGTCACTGCTCGGTGTACTTAGACCGTACCCATTATTCTCTACCAAAAATATCACAGGCAAATCCCAAACTGCTGCTAGATTTACAGACTCATGAAATTCACCTTCACTTGTACCTCCATCTCCACTAAAAGCAAGTGTCACCTTTCCTTTCCCATCTAACTTATTGGCTAGTGCCACACCGTCTGCCACACTTAGCATAGCTCCTAGATGCGAAATCATACCTGCTATATGATACTCACTAGTGCCAAAGTGGAACGATCGATCTCTTCCGTTGGTAAAACCTTCCTTATTGCCCTGCCATTGATGGAGTAATTTCTTGAGCGGAATACCTCTGCTAGTAAACACGCCTAAATTGCGATGCAACGGCATTATATATTCATCTGTATCTAAAGCCAACGTAGCACCTACGGCTATCGCTTCTTGTCCGATACCACTAAACCACTTGCTAACCTGACCTTGCCTAAGTAGTTTTAGCATTTTTTCTTCTATCATCCGTGGTTTCACTAAAGCTGCATATAGCGTCTTTAGTTTTGCAGAATCATAGGTGTTAAATTGATCGAAGTTCATATCGTTATCACGAATTAAATACATTAATTGGTAGCTACGGAGTAAAACCAACCCTATTTTTGTACCGTGCTTCTATTGCTAGATAATTATGACTCATTCACCTATAATCTGTACGATTATATCTGCCGCTGCGGTGCAGCCGTAGAAGTAGTGAGAAATGATGTAATAGACGTAGCTTCAATCGGCAAAAAGTACTCAGGAATAATACTATCTCCTGGTCCAGGCCAACCAAAAGAAGCCGGTAAAATGATGGAAGTCATCCAACAATATCAAAACGACTTACCCATTTTCGGTGTGTGTCTTGGGATGCAGGCACTAGGCCAGCATTTCGGTGCGACACTAGAAAGAGCTAGCTTTCCTATGCACGGCAAAGTGAGTACGCTTACTTTTGAGGAGAAGCATCCTATGTTTCAGCAAGTGAATAAACCTTTGGAGGTATGCAGATATCATTCCTTGATACTTACTAACCTAGAGCATACAGCACTAAAAATACTAGCACAGACCCATAAAGATGAGCCTATGGCTCTAGCTCACCATACATTGCCCATATGGGCAGTACAGTTTCACCCTGAGGCTATTTTGACACCACAAGGACTAAAACTTATAAATAATTGGCTAACTTGCTTTGGTTTAAAGGATACTAAACCCGTTGCGGTTTAAGTTGTTATAATTGCATATACAAAACCACTTGATAGTAGCAGAGCACATATCACCCATTTTACCAATAGATACAAAAGCCTCTAGGCAAAAATGTATCACCACTATGATGGATAATCTCTGTTTTGAATTACCTGTAATGCGAGACGGACAGCTATATGGCACAGTAGAGCTAGACGAGTGTATTCACAGTGAAGATGAAACTATCGAATCTTTAATCGAGCCTGGATATGCTAGTGTGCATTCTAGTTCTAATCTATTTGATGTACTCAGAATATTTAGCGAGTCCAAAGCCAATATTTGTTGTGTACTAGGTAAGAACCTGGAATGGATAGGAATAATAACTAAAACCAATGTTTTAGAGGCACTGGCACAATCACTTACTGTAGGGCAAGTAGGAGCTGTACTAGTATTAGAAATGGCGGCCCACCAATACTCTACTAGCGAAATATCTAGAATAATAGAGAGCGAAGGGTCACAAATATTGGGAATATGGCTTACTAATAAAGAAGGAAGCGGAAGAATACAGGTGAGTATAAAACTCAATACTCAAAATGCTGAACGCATAATCAAAAGTCTACAGCGTTTCAGCTATGAAGTAATAGCTATTTTTGGGGATGAAGATTACAGAGATAATGTGGAGAGTCGCTTCGAATCATTAATGAAATACATTGACATCTAAGCATTTATATGTTTTTCTTCTTGTACTTGTAGGGCTATCAGCTACGGCTCAAGATATCTTTGTTTCTAAGATCACAATAACAGGAAACACTAAAACTAAAGAACACGTAATACGCCGAGAGATTCTGATACAAGAGGACTCTACCTATACCAGCACAAGGTTGAAAGACCTCATAGCTCAATCTGAAAATAGGGTGCTGAACCTTAATTTATTTAACACCGTAAATATTACCAGAGACACGATAAGTGACAGGGATTTTGTAACGCTAGAAATAGCAGTTGTAGAAAAATGGTATATCTGGCCTATTCCTTTCGTCGAATTTAGCGATAGAAATTTTAATGTTTGGGGAGGATTAGACTTTGATCCTGCAAGGACCAACTATGGTTTATACGTATTCAATTATAATCTTTTTGGTAGAAACCATACACTCAAAACCAAGATGAAAACGGGCTACCATACTAAGCTAGGAGTAGAGTACCGCATTCCTTTTTTATCATCAAAAACACAATGGGGGCTGAATACACTCATAGAATATGCCGCTCAAAACGAAGTATGGTATCAGACCAGAAATGACAGTCTACAGTTTTTTACGAATGGAAAGAATAACTTGATAAAAACCCTAAAATCAAAGGTAGAATTCAGCAAGAGAATCAACCCGTTCTCTCGCATCTACATAGGAGCTTCATACGAAAATGGACAGCTAGACACTTCTGTTCCCACTAGCGACTATTTTAGTAACAGCACAGGATACCAAAACACATTTGGGATAAGCTTAGGTCAGGCATATGATACCCGAGACAATATTTTTTACCCCATAGCAGGGAAATTTTTATCTCTAAGAGCTACAGCAGAAGGATGGAAAAATATAGACTGGACACCCAATCTAGAAATAAGTACCAAGATCCAATATTTTAAGAAACTCAGACCTAAAATATCTACGGCACTCGCTGTATTTGGCACCCTAAAAAGCAATCCTACTCCACCCTACTCCAGGCGACAAGTGCTAGGGTATAATCAGATAGTACGTGGATTTGAGTACTACGTCATAGATGGTACATGGGGCTATACTGGCAATGCAGCTATACGATACCAACTGGTGCATAAACCCAAACTGAAAATAAATCTGGTTCCATTTGAAAACTACAAGGTGCTCCCGCTCAATATATATGCAGAAGCCTACGTAGATGTGGGTCAAGCTGGGTATAAAACGAATGACCCATCCAATCAACTAAATGGGGAGTTTTTATATGCCGGGGGCTTAGGTCTAAATGTACTATTGTATAACGACAGACTACTCCGATTAGAATATAGTTTGAACAGTTTACAAGAAGGTGGTTTCTTTGTACACTTTAAAAAAGCGATTTAACATGAAAGTAGCACTGTACGGTAGACATATAGAGACTAAAGGATTCAAAGCTTTTTACAAGAAATTTACTCAATTATTAGGCGACCATGGCATTGCCTATGAAGTAGGTTCGAGCTATGGCAAGTTTATACAAGACACTTATGGGTTTGAGTGTAAATCATATGCTGATACTCAGCTTACAACAGGCGAGTTTGACTGTCTCATAAGCCTAGGTGGAGATGGTACGGCACTGGATACGCTATCCTTAGTACGTGACTCTGGACTACCAGTGATGGGAGTCAATTTAGGTAGGCTTGGATTTTTGGCCAATATAAAAATGGACGAAATAGAAGACGCCATTATTGCTTTAAAAAACGGAGAAACAATTACCGAAAAACGAGCATTACTACAAGTAGAATGTGATATCGCAGAGATAAATGAGTTTCCCTATGCACTCAATGATTTCGTAGTGCAAAAACGAGATACCTCTGCTATGATTACCGTAAAGGCTAGTCTCAACGGACATTTTATGAATAATTACTGGGCAGATGGTCTTATAGTAGCCACCCCTACAGGCTCTTCGGGCTACTCACTTAGTTGTGGCGGACCACTTATTTTCCCAGGTAGTAAATCATTTGTTATCACACCTATAGCTGCACATAATCTCACGGTAAGACCAGCGGTAATTCCTGACAGAACAATACTTGAAATAGAAACAAGTGGACGAGCAGATACCGTACTTATTACCCTAGATTCTCGCTCATTTATAGTGCCCAGCAATACAAAACTCACTCTTCGCAGAGCCGATTTTAATTTTATTATGCTACAGCTAGAAAACACTACCTATATGGATACCATACGCAACAAGCTACTGTGGGGAGCTGACAAGAGAGACGAAGTGTAAACCTACTCCCTATTCTTACTATCAAGCCAAATAGTAACGGGTCCGTCATTAACCAAAGCTACTTTCATATTAGCACCAAATACTCCAGTTTTTGTAGTTACGGTACTAGCACATTCATTCACAAATTTTTTATATAATGGGATAGCTAAATCAGGATGAGCTGCTTTAATAAAAGAGGGTCTATTTCCTTTTTTGGTGCCCGCATGTAGCGTAAACTGACTTACCACAAGCACTTCACCTTGTATGTCGAGGATACTATTATTCATCCTTTCATCTTGATCTTCGAAGATTCTCATCAGCGTAATTTTCTTGACCATCCACTCTATATCTTCCTGTGTATCCGCACTTTCTATTCCTACTAAAATGAGCAGTCCTTTCGAAATCTGGGAGTATACACTCTGATCTATTGTCACACTTGCTTCTGTCACTCGCTGTATCAATGCTCTCATACTACAAGTTTAATGCGTTGATTATCAATAATGCCAACGTCAGGCACATGTTATCAACTTCGCACTATCTTTGCCAAGTGAGATTCGTACTACCCTTTATTTTTTGCACTCTAATTTTTTCCGTATTTGCCCAGCGACAGCAAGGTATGATTACTGATAATTATAGTGGAAATATTGGCATTCAGTATAATCCAGCAAATCTTGCAGATAGCAGATTCCGGTTCAATATGAATGTCATAGGATTCAATGCTCATCTACAGAACAATTATATACAAGTAGAACCTCCACACAGCATTTATAAGTTTTTGAATTGGAAACGGGATAGCACTTTTGGCACCCAAAATTTCGATTACCCTTATGTAGAAGATTATACCAAAGAGCGGCTCAATGGCAAAGACAAGTTCATATATACTAACGCGTCTGTAAATGTGCTTAGCATGCAATTTGCTCTAAAAAACCAAGCAGGTTTATCTTTTGCCATCACCACAAAAGCCTATGGAAAAGTGAGTAATATGCCAGAAAACAGTATTAAAACATTTTTGCAAGATCTAGACTCTGTAGGGTATGCAAAAGAAAACCAACGACGCCTACTAGGAGAAACCATAGACATGAGTAATACTGGAGCTGCTGCACTTGCTTACCAACAATTTAGTTTTAAATATGCTGTGGTGGCCAAGGACAAAGGTCAAGATTTTTTTAAAATCGGTTTTGGTGTAGACTATAATATCGGACTATACGGTGGCTACTTCAAGGCCAATGACGTGAGCTATACACTCACCGGTATAGATACTCTTTCTGTAACCGCTGCAGATATGGAACTAGCCTATATAGACCCTAGCTACCAGGCTAGTCCAGACAGAAGATTAAATGATTTCTTTGGCAAAAGTAGACTTGGACGCGGTGTTGGTATAAATGGAGGATTCGTATACGAGCACAGAACAGACAATAAGGCCTATAAGTATCGCATGAACCGCAGGAGACAAGTGGATCAGTCTGCTAATAAGTACGACTGGAAAGTAGGTGCAAGTATTATAGATTTAGGTTTTGTAAACTTTAACAATGGTGCTGCCGCAAGAAAACTGACCGTTAGTAGCCCGACAAGTCCAAAGAATTGGAACAACTTTGACTCTGCAGACACGTGGAAAAACATAGACGACGTAGATACTTTCATAAACACATTCTTTTCTAGTGTAGAGCAAGATTCTTCTTTTAGAATGTACACTCCTGCTACATTAAACCTTTCTGCTGACTACAAAATAAGGGATAATATATACCTAGCAGCTAACTATACTCAGAGCCTGATGCGTAATAAAGGTAAAAGCGTAAAAACACCTAATGTCCTAAGCATAGCCCCCCGCTACGAAAGCAGGTGGCTTACTGTTGCCCTCCCTGTGTCTATAAGCAGATATTACAACATTGTAAACCTAGGAGCCTATGTGCGAGGCGGTATTTTCTACGTGGGATCAGATAATCTTGGCGGCTTTCTGACAGGCAAAAAAACCAATGGTGCCAATATATACGCAGGATTTAACTGGCCTATTCATTATAAAAAACTTGCTGACTCAGATGGAGATGGCGTATCAGATGATGAAGACCAGTGCCCAGATATGGCAGGACCTATTAAAACTGATGGCTGCCCAGATGCAGATGAAGATGGTATAGCCGACGATGAAGATAAATGCCCGAATGAACCAGGCAAAAAACGATTCGAAGGATGTCCAGATGTGGA
>DNBZ01000014.1 GCA_003484585.1 Bacteroidota bacterium
TTGTTGGAGAACAGATAAGCCTATACTCTACTACCCACTAGAGAGTTGGTTTATAAAAACTACTGCTGTAAAAGACAGATTAATAGAACTTAATAAAACAATCAACTGGAAACCTGCTAGTACAGGTGAAGGAAGATTTGGTAACTGGCTAGAGAATCTGGTAGACTGGAACCTGAGCAGAAGTAGATACTGGGGAACTCCACTACCTATTTGGAAAACTACAGATGGTGAGCAAGAAAAATGTATAGGTTCTATAGAGGAACTAAGAGCTGAAGTAGACAAAGCTGTAACGGCGGGTATTATGCCAAGCAATACCATAGATAAGGACTTTGATCTTCACAGACCATTTATAGACGACATACTTCTGATCTCTGAAGACGGTCAAACGATGACTCGTGAGACAGACTTGATAGATGTATGGTTTGACTCTGGAGCTATGCCATACGCTCAATTGCACTACCCGTTTGAAAACAAAGAGAAGGTAGATGACAGAACCAACTACCCTGCAGATTTCATAGCAGAAGGTGTAGACCAAACTAGAGGATGGTTCTTTACTATGCATGCTATTTCTGTAATGCTAAATGACTCCGTAGCCTATAAAAATGTAGTTGCCAACGGATTGGTTTTAGACAAAAATGGAAACAAAATGTCTAAACGATTGGGTAATTCTATTGACCCGTTTATGGCGGTAGATAAGTATGGTGCAGATGTGATACGCTGGTACATGCTCAGTAACTCAGCACCTTGGGATAATTTAAAGTTTGATCTAGAAGGCTTAGGAGAAACACAACGTAAGTTCTTTGGCACATTGCATAACACGTACGGTTTTTATGCACTGTACGCTAATATAGATGGCTTTACTAATAAGGAGCCCAAAGTGCCTATGGAGAAGCGTCAGGAGCTAGACAGATGGATACTCTCTAAACTCCATTCTCTTACTCAGCTAGTAGAAGAAGCTATGGATGACTATGAACCTACCAAGGCGACTAGAGCTATTCAAAGTTTCGTAATAGATGATTTAAGTAATTGGTATGTACGTTTGAATAGAAGACGCTTCTGGAAAGGAGAAATAAGCGAAGACAAAATTGCAGCTTATCAAACCTTGTATGCGTGCTTAGAAACTATCTCTAAGTTGATGTGTAGCTTTAGTCCTTTCTACGCAGACCAACTATACAGAGATTTGAATGGGACTTTAGAATCTGTTCATTTACAAGATTTTCCAAAGCTCGACTCATCACTTATCGATATGGAGCTGGAAAAGCAGATTGAAATATCGCAAAAAATAACTTCACTCATCCTGCGTATCAGAAAACTGGAAGGCGTAAAAGTAAGACAGCCGCTTAGTAAGGCTATTATACCAGCGTTAAACGATGAGTTTGCTGTGAACCTTGCCAAGGTGGAGGAACTGATAAAATCTGAAGTTAATATCAAGAGCATAGAGATAATAGACAGAAAATCTAGTGTTATAAAACGCTCTGCTAAGCCTAACTTTAAAGCACTAGGTGCTAAAGTAGGAAAGGATATGAAAGCTGTCACCGGACCTATTTTTGCTATGACCAATGAGCAAATTCAGGATATAGAAAACGGAAATACGCTTGCCATAGAAGCGAATGGCAATTCGTATGCTATAGGTAAAGAGGATATAGAGATAGTAACAGCCGATATACCTGGCTGGCAAATCATGAATGACGGCATCTACACAGTAGCACTTGATTTAGAGATTACAGACGCTTTAAAACTTGAAGGTGTAGCTCGAGAATTAGTCAATAAGATTCAAAACCTCAGAAAGGATAAGGATTTTGAAGTAACAGACAAAATACGAGTTGAAATAGCTGAGCACCCGTATACCAATGAAGCAACAAAAGCGTATAATGAATATATTTGCGGCGAAATATTAGCAGATAGCCTTGAGATAGTAGCACAATTAAGTACTGAGGATACAGTTGATATAGATAGTAACGAAATTAAAATACTTTTATCAAAATAGAAATGGCAGAAAGTTTAAGATATAGCGATGCAGATTTAGCTGAGTTTAAAGAGTTGATACTTACAAAACTTGAAAGTGCAAAAACGGAATACAAGTACCTAGTGAATCAGATTAAACACAAGAATGAAAATGGCACAGACGATACAGCAAGTGCATACGTCTCTATAGATGACGGGAGTGCTTCACAACAAAAAGAAAATGCAGGCCAACTCGCTGGTCGACAGCAAAAATTCATAGAAAATCTACAAACTGCACTAGTAAGAGTAGAAAACAAAACATACGGTATATGCAAAGTTACCGGCAAGCTTATCACTAAAGAAAGGCTTAGAGCAGTCCCACATACTACTCAAAGTATTGAAGCTAAAAATAACCAATACAAGTAAAACCTATCAATTTGGAAGAAATTCAACAGAATAATAAAACTCGACAGATCGTCTTTGTGGTGATCTCAGTACTAACCGTACTTATCTTAGACCAATGGCTAAAGTTTCATATTAAAACTACTTTTTCTTTAGGTCAAAGCAAGATGATCTTTTCCAATTGGTTTGAACTTCACTTCACAGAAAATCCAGGAATGGCATTTGGCCTAGAACTTGGAGGCAAATGGGGTAAAATCGTATTAACTATTTTTAGGATAATAGCTTCTGTAATCATCATATATTACATAAAAAGTCTCATAAAAGAAAGATCTAAAACAGCTTTAGTAGTTTTAGTTTCCTTAATCTTGGCAGGTGCTCTAGGTAATATAATTGACTCCCTATTTTATGGTCAATTATTTACTACAAGCACATACCACCAAGTGGCAGAATTTATGCCTAAGGAAGGTGGCTATGCACCGCTTTTTATGGGTAAGGTAGTAGATATGCTATACTTTCCACTTGTAGATACATTTTGGCCAGATTGGATACCCTATGTTGGTGGATCAAGATTTCAATTTTTTAGACCGGTTTTCAATATTGCCGATGCGGCTATTAGCATTGGAGTCTTTAGTATAATAGCTTTTAGAAGAAGGTTATTCCTTTAGACAAGAAATCCTGAGACAATAAAAGAATCTCCTTCTTTTTAGTATGACTTTTTTTTAAATATTCTTAATAAG
>DNBZ01000019.1:0-2747 GCA_003484585.1 Bacteroidota bacterium
AAATGCCTAGATGATGTGATGACTGCACTGTACACTGATTTTTACAAAAAGCAGGGGAGGGGATTTACCCACGAAGAGTTTATAGGAGTATGTACAGAAATGGCGGGTAAGGATATGAATTCATTTTTTGATAATGTAATTTTCAGCACTAAGCCGCTGGATTATGAGCGTATCTTTAGCCAATACGGACTTAGTCTCAAGGATGAAAATGCAGGTAAAACAGTAGCTTGGAGTGGCGTGGTAAGTAGTCGCGGCAATGGTAAAACTACGATAAGTAATATATATAGTAATAGTCCTGCGGTAGATGCTGGGCTAAGTGTGCATGATGAGATAATAGCCATAAATGGATGGAGAGTAGATGGTAGACTAGAAGATCACGATGCTAAGTATGGTGTGAATGATAGTGTAGAAATAACCTATGCTAGAGATGGCAAAATATATACTGCTAAGCTCACTTATGCCAAAAGTACTAAGGTGGCCTATAAGCTAACCAAAGCAGATCCCGAGAATGAGCTGCAGAAGGCTTGGTTGGGAAATTAGTTCAAAGCTAAATAGATAGAAGTAAACTTGTTTGCTCTATCTATCTCAAAAAGAACATATTTACCATTTGCTTTTAGTACTATAAAAAAAACTTAAAATCACAGTATTAGATGTGTCTGGTAAGTTGATGTAGCAAGTTAGTATGAGAGGTGCTCAAATCTAGCTAAAGGGATATACTTCGTAATAATCAGTGCCAATGGTGATGTAGTAACGGCCAAAGTAGTGAAGGAATAAAAACGTTTTTTACATTTATAATTACAAAAAGTATCAAAGGGATTTGCTCGTTTTTATTTCGTTGATTAACTTTTGATAACTATTTAGTGCTCATTATCTATATTTCACTAGCATCTAAACTACATTTGCCAAAACATACAATAACGTGTCAGTAATCAATTCTCAAAAAGCTTATTTAGTACTACAAGACGGTACTGTTTTCGAAGGAAATGCAATCGGTAAAATCGGAACTACCACAGGCGAAATAGCCTTTAATACGGGTATGACTGGATACCAAGAAGTGTTTACCGATCCTTCATACTTTGGACAGATAGTAGTAATGACTATGGATCATATAGGAAACTATGGTGCTGCTGATAAAGATGCTGAGTCTGATTCTATAAAGATATCTGGGCTAGTTTGCAAAAATTACTCACCCATGCACAGCCGTACTATGGCAGATAGTAGTTTAAATGATTACTTCATAGAAAATGGTTTCACAGGAATAAGCGATGTAGATACACGTGAGATAGTGAAGCATATTCGTGATGCAGGAGCTATGAATGCTATCATTAGTTCGGAGATACTGGATGTGGAGGAACTAAAGAAAAGGGTAAAAGAAGTTCCAAGTATGGAAGGTCTAGAACTTAGTTCTAAAGTATGGAGCAAAGAATCGTATGAGGTAAATGAAGGTGGTGCTAAGAAAGTAGCATTACTAGATTTAGGGTCTAAGAAAAATATTATTGACTGCCTCGTAGAAAGAGGGTGTCACGTAAAAGTATTTCCAGGAGATACAAGCTATGCAGATATGAAAGCTTGGAATCCGGATGGATTTATGATAAGCAACGGTCCAGGTGATCCTGCTGCTATGCCATATGCAGTAAAGACGATACAAGAAATACTAGATGCCAATGATAATATGTTTGGGATCTGTCTAGGTAGTCAGATACTAGCTCAAGCGGTAGGTATGAAAACCTTCAAGCTGAAGAAAGGACATAGAGGTCAAAATCACCCAGTACAAAACCTGCTGACAGGCAAGAGTGAGATGACTTCTCAAAATCACGGTTTTGCCATAGACCCAGAGAGTAATACGGGCAATGCTGAGATAACACATATTAACCTAAATGATAATACAGTAGAGGGTATTAGAGTGACAGGTAAGAATGCTTTTGCGGTGCAATATCACCCAGAAGCTAGCCCAGGGCCGCACGATAGTCGTTATCTTTTTGATGATTTTGTAAACATGATGAATTAAAGAATATACTCGAAGGCAGCTTGTCAGTTCGAGTTTTTCGACGAAGGGAGAAAAGTACCGAGAACTTTTTGATGATTTTGTGGCAATGATGGGGTGATTTTAGTAAGATTGATTTTCTCGGTTTCGAGATTATATTTTATTGCACAACTTAAATAAAGAGATTAGTATTGTAGCTTATTGTAAAAAGTACTTTAAGTAAATATTTACTTTTAAAAACTAGAATTCAAATTCATTAGATAGAACAAAAAATTATGAGCGAAATATCACACATACACGCAAGACAAATCTTAGACAGTAGAGGTAATCCTACCATAGAGGTAGATGTATTCACAGAAGGCGGAGCCTTTGGTAGAGCTGCTGTGCCTAGTGGTGCTAGTACAGGTGTACACGAAGCTGTAGAGCTGCGAGACGGAGATATGAATAATTACATGGGTAAAAGTGTAATGAAAGCCGTAGGTAACGTAAATACAGATATCTATGAAGAGATAGTAGGAGAAGACGTTTTTGAGCAGGTGCACATAGATCATAAGATGATACTAATGGACGGTACCGAAGATAAAAGTATCCTAGGTGCTAATGCTATGCTAGCGGTAAGTTTAGCTTGTGCCCACGCAGCAGCAGAAGAAAGTGGCCAGCCACTATACCGATACCTTGGAGGTGTGAATGCGAATGTGCTTCCTATCCCAATGATGAATATTATCAATGGAGGAAGTCACGCAGATAACTCTATCGATTTTCA
>DNBZ01000019.1:2833-3116 GCA_003484585.1 Bacteroidota bacterium
GATGAAGGTGGTTTTGCTCCAAATATAAAAAGCAACGAAGAAGCGATAGAAACAGTGCTGCAAGCGATAGAGTCTGCCGGTTTCAAACCAGGCGAAGACATCTACATAGCAATGGACGCTGCTACTTCTGAATTTTATAATAAAGAAACGGGGTTGTATACCTTTAGCAAGTCTGACGGAAGACAACTATCTAGTGAAGAAATGGCACAATACTGGGCAGATTGGAGTAAGAAATACCCAATATTGAGCATAGAGGATGGTCTGGATGAAGACGACTGGGCAG
>DNBZ01000082.1 GCA_003484585.1 Bacteroidota bacterium
CTTACAAATTTTTCTACGTTAACTTCTATAGCTGTACCATCTTGTATTACTTCTACTTTAGCGTCAGTTAAATCTTGATAGAGTGAGAATGTCCAATTGCTAAAAAGCATAAGCTGTGGTACATACCCTTTTGGAGGCCATGTTACAGCGTTCTCTTTGTACCTTGCGGTATCTTCGCTTCCGCTATCGTCTAATGCCCATATCACGGCTATATTATCTGTACTCCCGTGCCCATATACTTTACCGTTTGGATATAGTAACCACCTTCTATTGCCGGCACTAGAATTTTTATCATCCATAGCATAGGTTACTGCTAGTGACGTATTTGCATCCTTTATCAGCAGCGAGTGTTTAGCTGCATATGCACCTTCACTACTCCAACATCTCCACGTTTTTGGCGGATCGTGTTCTAGTTTATTATTTGCGGTCATCATCAGGGCAGCCTCTTGACAATACTCATTCGTAGCTGCATCAAAAAGCACTTCTGGCACCCCAGCATTTCTTCTAAAATAGTTTATTCTATTGGCTACTTTCTCTTGTATTTCTATTTCTATCACACCCGCATTACAACTACTCTTAGACCCTTCCCACGTCCAAGGTTTCATCTCATTACCATCTATGTCTTTCCCCTTAGTTCTAGTGAGATAATAATTTTGATAAAAATCTTCTTTCGCCATATACTGGAGTCTTACAGTATGGTCTTTAGTAGAATCTAGCCTTATCTGCTCTGCCATTACATCCCTTGCTGTACTAAAACGATTTGCCCCTGCTAATAAACCAAGGTACTTATCATTAATAGCAAGTAGTTTCTTCAGATTGTCAGCATTTTTATCCGTAGCATATTGATCTTGCATGAGTAAGTAGAGTGCTCCTTGTTCATCTACATTTGTGCGTACTACTTCTTTTTCTGCTATTATTTTAGCACGTGTATTTTTTAGATCCGTATTATTAGGATACTTATTTATAGCCTGCTGCAATACAAATCCTGCATAAGGAAGACTCTTAGTCTCAAATGCATAGTTAGTAATTACGTTCCATCTTTTTGCAATATCAGCAGATGAGTCGCTCTTTGCTGTGCTTTCTATATACTTATTTAGAACAGGTTTAGCAGTTTCTAAGTGGCCATATGTTTGGTAATACTCTGCCAGTTTCCAAAGTATATTTTCAGCTTTGTTCTCTACAAAAATATCCGTTTCTTTTATTTTCTGAGCTTCCTTAAGGCTAGATTTAGCCACCTTTTGCCTTACGAAAATATTAATTAAGGAGTCAGTTTCTACCCATTTTTCAGCTACTACTTTGTTTTTTATAAGGTATATAAAAATAGAATTTTCCTTGTGTAGCAACACCTCATCTGTAGGATTGTTTACTAGAGCCTCCTGTACATAATCCAACATAAGTTGGCTCGGTGGTATGTTTTTTATTTGATCTAATATTACTGTTTTTTGGTAAAAATTGAGTCTGGCATTATTACCAAATAACTGTCTTCCATTGCTTATTAATAACTTAGCACTATCGTAATTTGCCTCTCTCCAATACTTATCTATATAGTAAACGTGCGGATCAATTTCTTGTTCTGCGTCTTTTATCCCACTTGCTACATCTTCCTTATACCACTGCATCAAGTTGGCATATATCACTTCTCCCATGGCAGTATCTAATGACTCTATGTAGCTTTTGCCAGTCATATAGTAGGCAAACCTATTGGTACTATCTATTTGATTTACTAGACTAAAGTACTGGGCAGCCTTAGATTTTTTATTAATGTTATACTGTGCCATAGCCTCTTCGGTTTGACGCTTCATTACAGCTTCTTTCACATCAGAAAAATTACTATTCAACTCACTATAGCCCTCATCTTTACGCATTCCTTTTAGCATACTCTTTGTGGCTAGTTTTACTGCGTCATCGTTTTTTTCGAAATAGATGGGATCCTTAGAGAGCTCTACATAGGCTTGTGATAGGTAATAGTAAACTTCAGGCTTTTTAGAGAAATCTCTTTCTTCGAGTGCACTTAGACAAACTTTCTTTAGTCTTTTAAAATTCCCCTCTTCCACAGCCTCTTCCATCTTATAGATTTGGCCATAAGATAATCCTGCCATACAGAGTAGCAGAGACAGGCACATCAATTTATATACTAATTTCATTTTGTGTTACAATAATATTTACTTTAGGTTCAAACTCCAAGCCATAGGCTTATCATTAAACATCAATTTTGTTTTGGGCCAAATTACTTTAAAAAAATCAGAAGTACGATACTCATCTAGACTGCTTGTATTCAGCCACATACTGTGAGTGAAGAAAATATTTGGGTCATTCTCGTCTTGGTATAACTTTACACTAACAATACCAGGCATAGCCTCTATGGTGTCTTTTATAGTATCAAAAAAGGCTATGAAATTGGCCGATTCTTCTGGCTTAAATTTCATTTTCACTAGTCTCAATATCATTATTTCTGTATTACTAGGGTCTTATATTTACGAAGATTTAAGAGTCTTTCTGCACTACTCTTCTTTATGGCCACTACTAAATAGCCGTGATCTGAAAAGTAACAAAGCGGGTCACCCTCTCTTACATCAGAAAAATTATTGGATACCACAGAAACGTTACTGTGTCTACTTAGGTTAATCTTAAATTTACTCTCCCCAGCAAATTTATCGAATTCTTCTTTATGAATATTTGTATACGCATTACCAAAATGGTCTACAAATAGTATAGTACCCCTCAATTCCTCATTATCTCTAACGGGCACTATGCGGGTTTTGGTATTTACCTGCTCTGCTTTAGAAGCTATCTCGTGTAACTTTTTACCTTGCTCTAACTGCTTGATGAGTGGCAGATATACATTTTGAATTTTCTGTTCGTAGCTTTCTGTAGTAATGAGGTAGTAATCCGTAAACTCCTCACCAAAGATCAGACTTAATATCCCATTGTCTGGGGCCAAAAAGTAGTGCCCATTATACTCTGCGGCTAAATGCCCATCAAATGAAGTAGCTACCACATTAGTAGCTAATATATGAATACTTCCAGGTGCAAAATCCTTGTACACCATAGTGCTAAGGTAAGCGGCCTCTACTATATCAAAAGGCTCTATTCTACTCGTAATCTCTACAAATGGAAATTTGATATCAGCCTGATATATAGCACCTCTAAAAGATGCTAGGTAATGGGAATCTGCCCCAAAATCACTTAAAAAAGTTAGTACAGACAATTATTAATTATTTAGCTAATTTGCGGACGAAAATAACGCCTACACCACGATAAACGAACAATATACGTTGGGAGAAAAAAAATATTTAATTACAGACATTGAACCTTCTCGATTTTTCGGGCCTTACAATAGCTTTTTTAAGTTATTCAAAGCCAAGTATCCTACCCTACAACTTTCCAGCAGGGGAAACGAGATTACTATAAAAGGAGAAGATGAAGACATTACAATTTTTGAGACTGCACTAGACTCAATAGTAAAATATCTAAAAATAAATAAAAAAGTGAGTTTAGGAGATCTAGAACGAGTGGTGGAGGGTGAAGAAAACCCTAAGCCCCAAGCCAATGGTGTAATAATACATGGCCAAAGTGGACGTGTGATTACAGCTCGCACCAAGAATCAGCAAGAACTAGTAGATAAGGTATATGAAAATGACCTAGTATTTGCCATAGGCCCAGCAGGAACAGGTAAGACCTAC
>DNBZ01000062.1 GCA_003484585.1 Bacteroidota bacterium
TACCGGCTTATTAAGACGCATAAAGCCGCTGTACATGGTGCATAACCTCATGAACAGAAAGCACCTAAAGGCACATAAATCACTCTACCGAAAATACGGAATAAATAAGCCTACTTGGTTTTCTATTAGCAGCAAGTATTTTAAAGATTTACCAAAAGAAGCAAACGAATACACCAGCAAAAACGAAGACTGGGAAAGAGACGGTTACATTAGATTAAATGGATTTTTTAACGTCAATTTTGTTGAGCAGATAAACACTGACATATCTAAGGCCATAGCTCAAGGCAAAATAGACTTCAACTATACCGGCAAGAAAATACTCTTTGCCCACGAAAAGGTAGCAGCACTAAAAGACATCATAAATCACAAAGGAATACGCACTATTTTAGAAGAACTGGGCGGACAAGAAGTTGTGCCTTTTCAGAGTATCAACTTTCAATACGGAAGCGAACAAGCTGCACACAGCGACAGTGTACATATGGCCACCTATCCTGCTGGCGGACTAATAGCTATCTGGGTAGCACTAGATGACATAGAGCCAGATAACGGACCACTATTCTACTATCCAGGAAGCCACAAACTTCCGTATGCTACTAATGCAGATATGGGAAATGCTACAGGATGGCTACTATCTCCTAACCCAAATAAAAATTACGAAAAATACCAAGAATCCATTATCCAAAGACACAACCTAAAACCTGAAGTGCTCACCGCCAAAAAAGGGGATGTATTTATATGGCATGCTAACTTACTCCACGGAGGAATGCCACATACCAACACTGAAAAAACGAGAAGAAGCATGGTGGTTCATTATTTCTATAAAGAGCACATCTGCTACCATGAGCTGAGCCAGAGACCTGCTATTATAAAGGAGATATAATTTTCATTATTTTTAGCTATAGGAATAACTACCTTTTTTTTGGCATCCTATATCGAATTCTCATTTGGATTGCTAATATCACTGGACTCACCTATGAGGAAGTAAATATTGCAGTTTACTTCTTCTACTTACCCGCTATATTCCTGTTTCAACACAAATTAGAACAAAGTCGTTATCAGAGCAACTATCTACGCCAAACCCTTGAGCAGCTCTTTCATACTAACCTCTTGGGTGATGATACTTTCTAGCTCGCTTACTTTTACACGTTTCTGCTCCATAGAGTCACGGTAACGGATGGTTACTGACTCGTCTTCTAAACTATCGTGGTCTATAGTGATACAGATAGGTGTACCTATAGCGTCTTGCCTTCTATACCGCTTGCCTATAGCATCTTTCTCTTCGTAGAAACAGTTAAAATCTAGACTCAGATCTTTCATAATCTTACGTGCCATTTCTGGAAGTCCGTCTTTTTTCATCAGCGGAAGAATAGCACATTGATACGGAGCCAATGCTGCCGGAAGCCTAAGTAAAGTCCTCGTCTTTCCTTCTCCCAAATCTTCTTCTTCTAGTGCATTACTCATTAGCACTAGAAACATTCTATCCAGTCCTATACTCGTCTCTACTACATAGGGTACATAACTCTCATTGCTTTCATTATCAAAATATTGAAGCTTTTTACCTGTGTGCTCTTCGTGTTGCTTTAGGTCAAAATCTGTACGGGAGTGTATCCCTTCTACTTCTTTGAAACCGAACGGAAAATCATATTCTATATCTACTGCTGCATTAGCATAGTGGGCCATTTTTACGTGATCGTGGTAGCGATACTTTGCTGGGTTAGTGCCAAGATTCGTATGCCATTTTAGTCTTTGTTCTTTCCAGTACGCATACCATTCCATCTCTGTACCCGGCTTTACAAAAAACTGCATCTCCATTTGCTCAAATTCCTTCATACGCATTATGAATTGGCGTGCAACTATCTCGTTTCTAAAAGCCTTACCAGTCTGTGCTATCCCAAAAGGCAGTTTCATTCTGCCTGTCTTTTGTACATTGAGGTAGTTTACAAATATACCTTGAGCCGTCTCCGGTCTTAGATAGATCTGGCTCTCACCATCTGTAGCACTCATTTGCGTGCTGTACATCAGATTAAACTGGCGTACATCTGTCCAGTTTTTACTCCCACTCACTGGGCAAGCTATGCCTAGCTCCTCTATCAAAGCTTTCACTTTGTCTAGATCATTCTCTAAACCATCTTTTAGCTTAACATCTATCTCTTCTATTTTAGCATTATTACGGGCTATATTAGGATTAGTAGCTACGAACTGTGTTTCATCAAAATCATCACCAAAACGCTTTCTAGCTTTATCTACTTCTTTCTGGTTTTTGACTCTATATTTTTCTTGATAGTCCTCTACGAGCACATCTGCTCTATATCTCTTCTTAGAATCCTTGTTATCTATCATAGGATCACTAAAGCCATCTATGTGCCCACTTGCCTTCCAAACCTTAGGAGCCATAAATATAGATGCGTCTATACCTACTATGTTTTCGTGCAGTTGCACCATACTCTTCCACCAGTACTCACGTATGTTTTTCTTGAGTTCTACCCCATTTTGTCCATAGTCATACACAGCAGCTAAGCCGTCATATATTTCACTACTGGGAAAGACAAAGCCATACTCTTTGGCGTGAGAAATTAGGTTTTTAAAATGTTCTTCGGACATATCAGATACTTTGCTGCAAATTTATCTTTAAGTATCTTATTGCCTAACCTATATGTACTTTGGTAAACCAAATAGGCTTCTATATCTTACGAACTGCTCGTGATAAACGTATCATTGTATTTGAAATGTGTAATAAAAGGCACCACAGAATCTGCCATTTCAGTAGCCAAGACTTCCATCACAGGAATCCCTATTCTACCACATGGACTGCAGCCAGTACTACCAAAGTGATGAGCAAGCGGTCAGTAGC
>DNBZ01000304.1 GCA_003484585.1 Bacteroidota bacterium
GTAATAACTCTAGTGTTATGTGGCTTTATTTTAGCTTGCAAACCAGATCCGGTTGGCTTTGGACCTTTGCCAGAGATTCAACTAAGAAAAGTAGAGTTACTAAAAAATAGAGATGGTAAGGACAGTGTTATCCAAGTGACCTTGTATTTTCAAGACGGTGATGGAGATATTGGTCTATCTGAAACTGATACGGTATCCCCGTTTAATTTTGGGAGTATTTATTTTCATAATCTGCCTGTAACTTATTTGGTGCCAGACAGTATAGGAGAGTATAGTGAGTTGGTTAACCCGAGTAATAATCGACCGTATGGCAATCAGCACGAGCGAGTACCTGTGCTGACGCCTACAAGTAAGTACAAGGCTATTTCGGGAGATTTGACAGTGAATCTCACAGCAAATCCCATAGGGTTACGGCCAGAGAAAGTAATATTAGAGATGAAATTATTAGACAGAGAGCTCAACGTGAGCAATACAGTAGCTACTTCGGTCATTGATTTAACACATTGATGTATGGGATACTGTACAATAATAAGAATTCAAAAAAAGTAAGCAAAGCAAGCGTGAGCCTTAAATTTTTATATGTTTGCATTCGTTTTGAGTACTTTAGCATAGTTTATGTATTACCTTGGGAAAACAGCACAAAATGAAATTAATATTTAAATCAACATTACTTCTCGGCCTAGTAGCCGTTTTGAGTACTCAGGCTTACGCTCAGCGATTTGCATATGTAGACTCAGATTACATCTTATCTCAGATGCCATCGTATAAATCTGCTCAAACGCAAATAGACGAACAAAGTAAAAAATGGCAAGAGGAAATAGACAATAAGTTTGAGGCTATAGACAAACTATATAAGCAGTATCAAGCAGAGAAAGTATTGCTGACTAAAGACATGCAGACCAAACGCGAAAATGAAATAATAGAAAAAGAGCGTGAGGCGAAGAAACTACAAAATGACAAGTTTGGGTATGAAGGTGAACTTTTCAAGAAAAGAGAAGAATTGATAAAACCCATACAAGACAAAGTATATGAGGCTATAAATAAAGTAGCTAAGAATAACGGACTCGATTTTATCTTCGACAAAAGTGGAGATATGCTAATGCTAGTATCTAACCCGAAGTATGATAGAAGCGATGAAGTACTAGAAGAATTAGGCGTAGTGCCTACTAAAGGAGGAAACTCCGATGATAATAACTTACCTCCGGGGGCTGGAGATACAGACGATGATGACCTGCCACCTAGATAATTATAACACAACCTAAAAACAATTAATAAATAAACAGAGATGAAAAAAGTACTTGTAATTTTAACCTTAGTATGTTCCACATTTGCTGCACAAGCACAAACTAAAGTAGGACATATAAACAGTAGTAATTTGTTAGAAATGCTACCAGAGGCAGATAGTATACAGAAGCAACTAGCTCAAGTTCAAGAAATGTGGCAGAGAATACTTGCCGAAAAAGAAACAGAAGCCAAAACAAAGTATAATGCACTTATGATCATTATAGACAAGCCTTCTGTATCTAACAGCGAGAAAGAAATAAAAACTCAAGAGGTAGAAAATCTTCAAAAGCAATATCAAGAATTGCAAAAAAGAGCAAATGATGATCTACAAATAAAGCAAGAAGAATTACTCTTTCCTTTACTAGAGAAGGTGAAGAAAACTATCTCTGAAGTAGCAAAAGCAAATGGCTATGCATACGTAATGGATACCACAGAAGGTAGTGGCATTATATATAGCGATAGTTCTTTCGATCTTATGCCTTTAGTGAAAGCTAAATTAGGCGTTAAATAATTCTATTATCAATACGTCTCAACCTATAGGCGTTTTTGATTCGGGGCTTGGTGGTCTTACCATTTTAAAAGCTCTGCAAAAGAAACTACCAAATGAGCAGTTTATCTATTATGGTGATACTGCTCATTTGCCTTATGGCGATAAGAGCGAGGATGCTCTTATAAGCTACGTGCATGCCATTACCCAGTTTTTAAAAAATAAAGGGTGTAAAATGATAGTAGTAGCCTGCAATAGTGCTACTACCGTGATAAGCAAAGCACCCAAAATTCCGTATAAGGCGGAACAAATAGTAGAAGTAATAAGCCCTATAGTAAAGCTAATAGCAAAGCAGACTAAGTATACTAATATAGGTATAATAGGAACTCGCAAGACTATAGGTTCGGGTATGTTTAATGAAGCACTCGCTCAAAAAAACAGCAGACTAAACATAACAGCAAGAGCTACCCCACTGCTAGTGCCGCTTATAGAAGATGGGTTTTTAGAAGAGAAAGTTCTTTTCCCTGTTTTTGATAGATACTTCGAAAACTTTGCAGATTGTGAGCTGCTTATACCTGCTTGTACCCATTACCCCATCATATACCAGCAGATAGAAAAATACTTTAGCAATGGCTTGAAAGTGCTACACACACCTAAGATAATAGCCGAAACCGTAGAAGACTATCTAGCTCAAAATAATTTACTACATACAACCAGTACATCGCTACCTAGCGAGTATCATCTTTCTGATGTTACAGATGAGTTCTTACGAGAGGCTGTTTTGTTCTTAGAAAAAGATGTGGTCTTTACCAAGACACTCTTAGACCCAATAGAATAAGGCCAATTCCCGTTTGTAGCCCATGCAAATTGATAAACGGGGTCAATTTTCGGTTCTAAAATCAACTTGTGTTTTGATGAATACAAATAGTCCGTTAGTCAAAACTAGGTCATGAGAGCCAAATGGAATATCGAACTTAGCATAAATCAAAAGTTAAATTATGCTAAAGAATTACACACTTATCACAGTACTCATCTTTGTATTACATGCTGCAGGCTATGCTCAAAATGGAGATATCAGGGGAACAGTAAAAGAGGGAGGCGAGCCTAATCTTACTGCATTTGTACAATTAAAAAAAGGTCAAGCCATAGCAGCTAATGGGGTAGTAGACGACCATGGAAGTTTTATCTTTTCGGAGCTTACTCCGGGCGATTATACGGTTACGGTATTTGCCTTAGGAGTAGATACCGTAACCAAAAACGTCTATCTATCAGATGGGGGTTCCAGGTTTCTTGCTATCTCACTCATTAGTGGAGGAGGCGATCAACTGGGTGTTGTAGAGGTAATAGCAGTAGCCTTAGACAGAGATCCGCCGAGGAGGCCCATAGAGATAATAGAGAGTCCATATGACGGGTTACTAGGCTTGATATCTCAAGATCCTAGTGTAACTAAAGTAGGAGGTGCTCTGCAGAGTGGAAGTGCCAGGCCAGGTCAATTGGCTGTGATAAAAAACAATGCGATACAAATAGGCCCACTTAATCCAGCGACCTTTAATCTAGGAGAAGTGAAAGTGATATCGGCGGG
>DNBZ01000074.1 GCA_003484585.1 Bacteroidota bacterium
TATTGTACGTCAGTATATTACTAAAAAAGAGTTTATCTGTACTGCTAAAATCTAATGCTTTGGTAGCTTCTACCGGAAAAGGTCCGTTAACTTCTTTCCCTTTTGACTTTAGTTGCAAAAAATATTTATTGGATTCTGTTGGATCCTTCAGAGTAAATATAATCTTGAGAATGTCTCCATTATCTATAAATGTATCTATAGCTATATCTGGAGACAATATAGGTACCTCATCAGTAGCTCTCACTGTAGCATAGTCTTCATAGGAAAGCTCTAGTGTATATTTTTCACCCTTTAAGCAATGCAGAGGAAGGGTTATGGCACCGTTTATCACGTCAGTTTTGTTGTTATAAATGGGTGTTTCATCAATCTTTAGTACTACATGAGCTTCACCATTGAGAGTTCGCTCCAGAGGATCAGAAAGTGTATTTACAGAAGTAGATAGTAAAATAATAAAGCTAGAGTCGGCTTCTAAAAAAGTATTCAATACCAGCTTTTTAGTAAAATCTGCATCGTCCAGATCTATCTCCTTTTCGCAAGAGATAAGCAATATTAAAAGTGCTATATAACTCCAATACTTCATATTTTTATAGAATATTTTAACATGGGGAGTATGGGTAAGTAAGACCTGAGTTTTAGCGTTGGATTAGCCTCATCATCCAGTCCTAAGTATACCATAAATGGATTTAGCTGATTATAAACATTGTACACTCCTACCACAAGATTGGAAATATATCGTTTATGCTTTCGCTCCCGTAAATAGGAAATATCCAGATGATGAGTAGCTGGGAGTCTGAAATTATTTATTTTATCAAACTCATCTACCACCACTTCTTCTCCATTAACCAGCGTAACGTATCTACCTGTAGGTATGGTTATAGGATTACCGCTAGCATAGTTAAAACTGACGAGGAATTTATCCTGTTTGGTAAAACGATACTGAGCCAATACACTGAGGCTATGGGGTCTATCATATTTAGAGTAATACTCTACCGCATCATTTATAAGCTCTACGGTACGTTTACTGCGACTATACGTATAGGATAGATAAAGGTTATATTTTTTATAATTAGCTTTAGTAGCAAGCTCTAGACCGTATGCTCTACCAGATCCAGTGCTTAAGTTAGCTTCCCACTGATCATCTGTAAGTAGCTGTGCTCCATTCTGATGTTCTAGTATGTTTCTATAGAATTTACTAAACATGCCCGCTTCTACTTCCCAATTTTTATATTTTACAATATATTTAGTGCTCAGCTGAGTAGCATTTAGTGGTTGCAGTGTTGAGGTAATAGGTAACCAAACATCGATTGGTAATCCTAAATTATTGTTAGGCACTAAGTGTACGAACTGATTGGCTACAGAGAGACTCAATCTAAGCTGCTGCTTACTACTCAAATTTTGCATTAGCAGTAACTTCGGTTGTATGCGGACGTAATTCTTGTTTTCGGTACTAAACTGAGATAGCTTAAAACCATACTCCACATTACCTCCCTCAAAATACGATTTATTCTCAGCATACATATAATACTCTTGTGAAGTCAACTGCCTACTAACAAGTAGAGAGTCAAATTTATTAACCAAATTTTCTGTCACGTACTGTCTCTCAAACGGATTAAAAACGTAGTTCACTAAGCCTATTCCTGCTTTAAGAATATTTTGCTTATTCCACACAAAATCAAGGTCTGCTGTCACCCTTTGTTCTTGTAGTCCATTTTTATAGCTAGATTTATTACTATTAAAACTATTCACTTTAGTGACGGCATATAAATCACTAAAAGTTAAGTTATAGCTGCTAGTAGAGGCTTCCACGGCCAAAAACAAACGACTACTCATAGCATAATTCCATTGTATCCCTGCTAATACATTTCTCCATCCTATAGAACCTTTGGTTTCTTCAGTGGTTTGATCTAAATCTTCAAAAACTGACTTTGTGATAAAGTTTAGTTGGTCTCCTCCATTATAGGCCGAGATGCTGACTTGATGTGCATTATTAATTCTATAATGAATCTTAGCAAATAAGTCATACGACCATAGGGCTGTCCTATCATCCTTATTGGGATTATTATGAATAATTCTATGGAGTGGCTGTGTGAAAATATCTGCATAAGTTCGTCTAGCCGACACAGAATAACTTAACTTATTTTTAATAATAGGTCCATTTATAGAAAGGCTACTAGACAACACGCCAATATCTGCAATGAACTCCGTCTTTTGCTTATTCCCATTATTTAAATTTACATCTATTACACTACTTAGCCTACTGCTATACTTAGAGGGGAAGGCATCTTTATGTACTTTAATACTATTAATCGTAGAAGCATTGAAAATAGAAAATAAGCCCAACATATGAAAGGTATTATAGACAGGGATTCCATCTAGTAAGGTGAAATTCTGATCTGGACTGCCACCACGCACCACCAGTCCTTGCTCCCCAAAAGTAACATTTTGGATGCCTGGAAGTAGTTTAACTCTACTTAGTGCATCAGCCTCCCCTACTATAGTGGGCAGATCTGTCTCTTGAGGTTTCACTTCGTCAAATCCTCTTAGAGCTATTTCACTATCTATTTTTACTACGCTCACTTCTGGTAAGTGCTCTATTGGCTTCACGTGTATCACTAGATGGGTATTCTCCAGCACTACCAATTCGTCCGAGTATAATTGATATTTAGGGTGGTAAACCAATATATTGAGAAGGCTACCTGTTGTATAAATCCTAAACAAACCATTTTTATCTGTTATCGCATTTACTACCTTATTGTTTAATAAAATAGAAGCTTCAGCTATTCTCTCGCCTGAGCCAGATTCTAATAAAGTGCCATACACATAATAGCCTTTCACTTTAAATAAATTTACGGTAGTGGAGTCTACAAAACTATAGTCTACTTCGCACTGAGCCCTTAGCATACTGAGCACTTGACCAAGTGTAGTGTTACGTGTATTTATAGAGAATTTGGCTTTATCTACGAGGGTATTTTTATAGTTAAAATAAACACCACTCTTATCTGAAATAGTGGCCAAACACTTTCTCAAAGCGTCGTCACACGTTATCTCTGAAATTTTTATATCTAAGGGCGATTGAGCATAAACAGGCTCAATCGAAAATACTATAAATAAAAAAAATGGTATGCCGAAGAGATATTTCAATCTCGGCAAAGTACTACAATAGATTATTGCAATACAATAGTGCCATCAATTAATGCAAAACTTTTACCTGACACATCGTTTAA
>DNBZ01000369.1 GCA_003484585.1 Bacteroidota bacterium
AGGAAAACTAGAACACGTATGGGCCACTAGCTGGGGAGTAAGTACGCGACTAATGGGAGCACTGGTAATGACACATTCTGACGATGAAGGACTGGTACTGCCTCCTAACCTAGCACCTATACAAGTAGTAATAGTCCCTATATACAAAGGGATAGAGCAGCTAGATGCCATAAGCGAACGAATAGACCCAATCATCAAAAACCTACGAGCAAAAGGGATAAGCGTGAAGTTTGATACGAGAGACACACATAAACCAGGTTTCAAATTTGCAGAGTGGGAACGTAAAGGCGTACCTGTGCGTATGGCCATAGGCAATAGAGACTTAGAAGCAGGAACTGTAGAGGTAGCTCGTAGAGATACGAAAGAGAAAAAATCATACGATCTTATAGACATAGAAAATAAGATAGAGCACTTGCTACAAGCTATGCAGGAGGAGATTTACCTCAAAGCTCTAAACCATAGAGATAACCATACGACACTAGTCAACACGTGGGAAGAGTTTCAAGATGTGTTGGANNGGCACTGCAGAGACGGAAGATAAAATACAACAAGCTACCAAAGCAACTATCCGTTGCATTCCTTTTGACAATCCACAAGAAGAAGGCGTATGCGTATTCACTGGAAAGCCTAGTAAGGAAAGGGTGTTATTTGCTAAAGCGTATTAGAATATAATTTCAGTAGGATTTGATTAATAAAATTAATTAGTCTAATTATGCATAATAAATATTAAACAAAAAAATCAAATGAAAAAATTACTTCCATTATGTCTTGCCTTATTTGTAATGTCTTGTCAGAATAATAATAATGACCTAAGCCTTTATAAAACAAATCAAAAAATAGCAGAAGAATTTATCCTAACTTATCAATCTCCTACAGATTTTGAGTTATTTAAATCTTTAGTTCACGATTCAATAGAACATCAATCACCAATGTACGGTGCTGGGAAAGTTGGATATGACGATGTAATGAAGCAAGCAGAATTCTATATGACTGGATTTGAAAATGTTAAGTTTACAGTAGGTTCTTGGTTGCCAGGACAGGATGCAACAACATTGTTAAATGACGGGAGTGTACGTGTATATGGTAACTGGTCGGGGAATAACATTGCTACAAAGAAGCCTTTTTCTTTAGATGCATATCATTACTTTGATGTAAAAGATGGTAAAATTATTGCGTCTGGAGATTATTTTGATGCAACTGGAATGATGGTGGCTGTTCAGCCAGATCCAATCCAAGAAAATGTAATTTCTTCTGAATAGCATTTTCCTAAGATACAATTCAATAAAAGACCTCTATTATAGAGGTTTTTTTATGGGATTATGTTTCTCCTACTCCTCCCATACATACTTAAATAGCACTACCGAAAGTGCGAGCTGCATTACAAGAAGTAATAGTAGCACTCCCCAGTCTTGGATATAGTTTAGATTATCTAACGGAGAAAGGGCTTTACTAGCGGACTTGAGGCTTACTAGCAAACTTGGGATAAGTAAGGGTAAACTCAGTATCATAGCTACCAAACTACTATTCTTTGCTCCGAGAGCAAGGGCAGAATTAAAGGTAAACACCGCAGAATTACACAATGTAAAAAGTAATGCTGTGACTATATATTCCCATAAGTGCGGGATACTTTGCGGTAGCCAAAAAGACATAAGAGCTGTAAGCACTGCCAAGAAAAAAGCATTAATCAAGAACTGATAGAGTATCTTAGAAATAATAATAGCTCGGCTATCTACTAGGAACTTGTAATACAGCAGACTGCCTTTGTTTTCCATCAAGAAACTACGCCCAATATTCTGCACCACACCAAAGATGAGGACCACATAAAAAAGGCTGTGCCACACCTGATTACTTGCTTCTTTCTGTATGGTATAGATGATAAATACAGACACCACAAGCAATAGTACCAAAGACCAAAGAGCGTACTTATTCTTAAGCTCCATTTTGAGCTCTTTTAGAAAAAGTTGTTTTATCTGCTTAATAAGTACNNGTTTGCATAAATTTGCCATCGCAAAAGTACATTTAATGTTATACCAACTACAGAATTTATCAGCAGAAGAGCAAACACTCGTACAGAGATCGCCAATCTGGGTAACCCTACTTATAGCGTGTGCAGACCACGACATAGAAGAAGAAGAAATAGATAGAGCTAAAGAAATTATCCATATCAAATCATTTGCTGTACAAAATGACGTAAAAAATCTTTACAAGAATTTGGATCAGCACGTAGATGACGAGATCGATTTCGCACTCAAATCACTATCCTCGGATGGTAAGGAGAGACTTGCGTTCTTAGAGCAGCACATCGCTAAGTTGAATGATATCTTCCCTAAGTTAGATTCTACGTATGCTACACAACTATATAATAGTCTAGTAAGCTTAGCTACTTCGGTAGCTCGTGCAGACGGAGGCTTATTTGGCATCAATAAAATAGGAAAAGACGAGGCCAAGTACATTCACCTACCAATGCTCAAAAAGCCTTGAAAAAAATCTTAATAGCAAACCGTGGCGAAATCGCCGTAAGAGTGATAAAGACCTGTCGTAAGATGGGTATCTCCACTGTAGCTATTTACTCGGAAGCAGACCGATACTCTAAGCACGTACAGCTAGCCGATGAGGCTTTTTGTGTAGGGCCAGCGGCCAGTGCAGAGAGTTATCTGCAAGCGGATAAAATAATACAAATCTGTAAAGACCATGCCGTGGATGGTGTACATCCAGGTTACGGTTTCTTGTCTGAGAATGCAAGTTTTGTAAAAAAAGTAACCAACGCAGGCATCACGTTCATAGGTCCTAGCCCAGAAGCTATAGACCTCATGGGGAGCAAAATAGCTAGTAAGCAAGCCGTAGAGAAATACGGAGTTCCTTTGGTTCCAGGTATTAATCACGCAGTAGAAGATATAACTGAAGCTGCTGATGTAGCTAATCAAATAGGCTATCCGGTACTCGTAAAAGCAAGTGCTGGTGGCGGTGGAAAAGGGATGCGTATAGTACACGATCCTAAAGACTTAGAAAGCCAAATGAGAACTGCACAGAGCGAAGCTCAAAGTGCCTTTGGTGACCGTTCGGTATTCATAGAAAAATTTGTAACAAAACCACGTCACATAGAGATACAGCTGATAGCAGATAACCATGGCAACGTGGTTTATCTCTTAGAGCGTGAGTGCTCTATACAGCGGAGACATCAGAAACTAGTGGAAGAAGCACCAAGTGCTGTACTTACAGATGCTCTCAGAAAAGAAATGGGAGAAGCTGCTGTAAACGTAGCTAAAGCTTGCAACTATTCTGGAGCGGGTACAGTTGAGTTTCTATTAGATATGGACCGCAAATTTTATTTCTTAGAAATGAATACACGTCTACAAGTGGAGCATCCAGTAACTGAACTTATCACGGGACTAGACTTAGTAGAAGAGCAAATAAAAGTAGCTCGTGGCGAGAAACTAGACTACGTACAAGACGACATAAAAGCACATGGACACGCCATAGAGCTTCGTCTTACTGCTGAGGAGCCAGAAAATGACTTCTTACCTGCCATTGGTTCTATAGAGCAGTACGACCCACCTCAGCACGAGTGGGTACGTTTAGATGATTTCGTGTACGAAGGATATGAGATTCCTATCTACTATGATAATATGTTCGCTAAGCTAATAGTGTGGGGAGAAGACCGTACGCAAGCTATACAGCGAATGATTATCGCTTGCAATGAGTTTACGATCAAAGGTGTACCCACTACACTTGACTTTGGAAGATTCGTAATGCAACATCCTAAGTTCGTAGATGGAGATTTCGATACCAATTTCATAGCTCAGTACTACACGCCGGAAGGTCGTGCAGAGCAAGATGCTGCCATCAATAAAGCAGCAGCACTATTCACTTACTTAGAGTTCAATGACCACAAAGAGGTTAAGGTAGCGGAGCATAAGAGCGACGCTTGGAGTAAACGAAAAGAATAAATTTCTTTTGTGTTAATACTATTTTAGAATCAGAAAAAATTTAAAAAACAAATGCTTCAACCAAACATTTGATTGAAGCATTCATTTCACATAGTCGCCACTTTTTAAAGTAGATTCTGGACTACACTTTTTTGTGTTTTATTTTTCCGTTACACTAGGTGGTCAGCTATTTGGCTTTCGCAGACCGTTGCCCATTACGCCTTGCGGCTAACCGCTGGGGGTGAGGACATTAGAAGCACTTCACTCAAGTTTATAAGATGCACAAAATTAAATAGCCCACAACCAACCCACTTGCTAACAGAGGTGGATATTGGCTGGGTTTTATCTTAATTTTCGTTTCTTTTTCTTATCGCTAAAGGGATTGCAAATTTTGGTAAAAATGAAATTAAACTAGTCACTAACTTTAGAGCATAATTGTATATTTCATTATAGATATAAAAGACAATCAATAAAACAAATGAAGCCACTATGCTCATTACTCCAGTTTTAACAAACTCGCCAAAAGAATCATAATCGCCATAAATTTGTTGGGGTGCTAAACCCGCGAATATGTCCATACCCGGAAATATTCCTAATATTAATGATGCGTATCCACTTAAAGGAGCATAAACATACGAACCAACTAAAGCCGCAATTATTTGAAGTACCCCAGCATACAAGAATAGGATAAAGAGTAATTCCCCTATAACTAAGATAAGTTTTGGTATCATTTTGATAAAGACAAAACTTAATAGTCCTTCATATTCGATAGCTTTCATTTGCTCACTGCGTTTTTTTAAAACGCTAAATAAAGCCCAAGCTACTATTAAGCTTATAACAAAGCCAAAAATCAATCCTCCAACTGCTCCGGCTTGTTTCCCTCCGCTGAGAGACTCACTGGTAATGTAGTTTTTAATAAAACCATCCTCACCAAAAAGACCAGAAAAACTCAAATAAATTCCGCCAACAAGCAAAGCAATTGCTAAAATTGATAGAAGAAGTGTAATAATGCTTTTAAAAACATTTCCATCATCTAGTTTTCCTAAAAAAGGAATAACGAAGTTGTTGTATCCTTTATCCGCTATTGGTAAAGATACGAAAGGTAAATTTTTTTCCATTTTATTTTTATTTAAAATTGTTCCTACTCATAAGGCTTTTCAGATTACTCCCCGTTTTTTAAAGTGGGTTCTGGACTCCACTTTTTTGTATTTTATTTTTCTGTTACACTGAGGGGGAATCCCTTTGGCTTTCGCAGACCAAGTCGTTTTTTCAACTTGCCCATAACACCTGTATATTTGACAGGCACATATCCTCCAAAGGCTGCATGTCCGAAGAAGGAGCGGACAAGTTATCTCCTGACTATTTATTTTTTTTTCTAATTTAAGAAGCAGCTTTGGTATTTGATTTCAAAAAGAAACCAACACCTAGAAGTATAGTTGCACCTAAACTAATGTAGTCCATAGCTCCGCCTGGAGCAGCATGGGAAATAAAGATATGATAAACCTGAAGCAAAGTGAATAAAACGGCTATAATTCCAAAGTATTTGGCAGCAGCATTCATTTGCTTTTCATTGGTCCAGCTTGGCAAGCCATAAGCTAGTAGTGCAAGACTTAACATGGCAACGCCACAAGCTTGTGCACACGCAATAAGATCATTAGATGTTGTCCATCCAAACTGATCAAATACCATCTGTGGTAAGAAAAGTAATTGAATAGCCCAAAGTGCTGCGAAAGCAGCTTGCAGTCTAAAAATAATTGATAATTTCATGATTTTTGATTGTTTATTTTGATTAAATTGTTAAGCAACATAGGTTAAATTTAACCTAATACAAAATAAACATAGGGGAAATTCTCTTGAAACTAGCAAAAAAAAGATAATACTACCATTAATTTAGAGTTAGAATCTAAATTTTCTTCCGCAAAAACAATGGATATTTCACACCCTTTATTTATAAATTTAGTAATTTTATAGAACTACAAATATTATTGATTTATTAAGGACTAAATCAAATACAAATGTAAGAAGGAGACTCTGCTCACTAAGCAATACACTCAAAGATTTTTAAATTCCACCAAGTTGACTACAGATTGATTCCAGTCATTCTATATTCGCTCCTACATTGAATAAACGAATAGCACAAAGCACCAACATCTCTGAGAAGCAAGTAACTGCCATTCTTAATCTGCTCAATGATGGGGCCACTATACCTTTCATTGCACGATATAGAAAAGAAACAACCGGCAGCTTAGATGAAGTAGCCATAGAAAAGATAGACAATGAGCAGAAGAAACTTATTGAGTTAGAGAAGAGAAAAACTTCCATTTTGGCTAGACTAGAGGAGCTCAAGGTGAATAAACCAAGTCTTATAGAACAGATAAAAAACTGCTACGACCCCAAAGAGCTAGAAGACCTCTACCTTCCCTATAAGCAGAAAAGAAAGACTAAAGCTACTGTAGCCGTAGAAAACGGATTAGAACCTCTGGCCAAAATCATAATGAGTCAGCGGCAAAATGACATTATGAACCAAGCATTCCGATATGCTCGTAATGGACTATCTGCAGACGATGCTCTAGAAGGTGCTCGCCATATCATAGCAGAGTGGGTAAGTGAAAGTCCCGCTGCCCGAAACACTATAAGAACCAGCTACGAGAGACACGCCACGCTCACATGCAAAGTAGATAAAAAGAAAACAGCGGATGCTCAGAAGTACAAAGATTACTTTGATTTTAACCAGAGTGTAAACCGACTACCAAGCCATAGACTACTTGCCATACTGCGTGCCGAGAAAGAAGGCCTGCTAAAAGTAAAGATGGAGATAGATACAGAAAGAGCTCTAGAAAGACTAGAACGTATCTTCATTCGATCCTCTGCAGATGCTGCTGACCATATTCGTATAGCAGTAAAGGATAGCTACAAACGACTCCTAACTCCTAGTATAGAAACGGAGATACGCAAAGACGCTAAAGAGAAAGCAGACCTAGAAGCTATTGGGATATTTGCAAATAATCTAACTCAGCTACTAATGGCTGCACCACTAGGCAGCAAACCTATACTAGCATTGGACCCAGGATTTAGATCTGGATGCAAGCTCACTTGCTTAGATGCTCAGAGCAACTTGGTGCACAACAGTACCATATACCCACACCAGCCACAGAACCAAACCGACGATGCTCGTCACCGTATAGAGAGCCTGATAAAGAAACACAACATAGAAGCCATAGCCATAGGAAATGGAACTGCAGGTAGAGAAACGGAGCAGTTTGTAAAGAATTTTTTGCCTAAAGACAGTGCAGTAGAAGTATACCTGATAAGTGAAGCCGGTGCGTCTATATACTCAGCTAGCGAGGCAGCTAGAGAAGAGTTCCCTGACTTGGACCTAACAGTCCGTGGTTCCGTATCTATAGGTCGTAGACTGATAGACCCATTAGCAGAATTAGTAAAAATAGATCCTAAAAGCATAGGCGTGGGCCAGTACCAACATGATGTAGACCGGAATAAACTCAAGGCTAGTTTAGATAATGTGGTGAGCTTTGCAGTGAATAAAGTAGGAGTAAATGTAAACACAGCAAGTAAGCACTTGCTACAGCACGTGGCAGGCTTAGGACCTAAACTAGCTCAAAATGTGGTGGACCATCGAAATGCAAATGGATCATTTAAGAATATAGAATCTGTAAAAAAAGTAAAAGGATTTGGAGCTAAGGCATTTGAACAATCTGCTGGATTTCTAAGAGTACTAGGCGGTAGCAATCCGCTAGACGCTAGTGCAGTGCACCCAGAAAGCTATAGCCTAGTGAAAAAAATAGCCAGCAAAAGCAATCTTAATCTGAAGCAACTCATAGGAAATGAGCATGCGGTAAAGGAAATTGACCTTCCTAGTTTTATAACAGATACAGTGGGTCTACCCACGCTGCAAGATATTATCACTGAGCTCAAAAAACCGGGACTAGATCCTCGTGGTGCGGCCAAGACTATAGAGTTTGATGATAGAATACGGGATATAAAAGACATACGGATAGGTATGCGATTACCAGGCAAGGTGAGTAATCTCACTAAGTTTGGAGCATTCGTAGATATAGGGATAAAAGAGAATGGGCTTATCCATATCTCAGAGATTTCTGACAAACGTATAGCCGACCCTGCCGAAGTGCTAAGTCTAGATCAAGTAGTATCTGCTAGAGTAATAGAAGTAGACCTTGAGCGTAAGCGAATAGCTTTGAGCTTGAAAGAATAAGGAGCCCCAAAACAAGGGTATTAGTTTAAAATAAATTCTAGAAACTAACTGTTCTAGAAAACACCTATATAAGTATTTCACTATTTTCATTTTCAACTCATAGTTATAAATCGACATTCTAAAATCACTTCACCCAGAATTATCCAGGACTATGCTCACCTCTCCTCTATTAGAGGGGAAATAGAAAATCCTAGACAGAGCCTCATGGAGTTCTTTTGACTAGTGCAATACTGGCTAGCCAGGCAGATTCCCGTCACAACAAAACCCAATACATCGATTACAAGACCTATAAAAATAATCTGGTAAACGAGAGAGCCTATGTCTATCTGCTGTAATACGTCTACATTTGCAGCTATAATATGGAGTCTTTCGAAGAACTAAATATAAACCGCCAATTACTAAATGCCTTAGCTGATCTTGGTTTTGAAAAGCCTACACCTATACAGGAAGAAGCCTATCCTGTAGGCATGTCTGGCCAAAATATAGTAGGTATAGCACAAACAGGTACGGGTAAAACCTTAGCTTATATGCTTCCTATCTTGCATCAGCTTAAATATTCTAAAGACTACAAACCGCGTGTAATCATACTCGTACCTACTAGAGAACTGGTAGTACAAGTGGTAGAACAGATAGAACTTTTTACCAAATACATGAGCACAAGAGTGCTAGGTGTGTATGGCGGTGTCAATATAAAAACTCAGATGGGTGCACTTACCCAAGGACAAGATATAGTGGTAGGAACTCCAGGAAGGCTGTACGACCTGGCCGTAAATCGCTCCCTCCTACTCCAAGACGTAAAAAAACTAGTAATAGACGAAGTAGATGTGATGCTAGACTTAGGTTTCCGTTTTCAGCTTAACAACATATTTGAGCTACTTCCCGATAAACGTCAAAACATTATGTTTTCGGCTACTATGACCGAGGATGTGGAGATACTCATCAATGAGAATTTCATAAAACCAGAGTTTATCGCCATAGCACTGAGTGGTACTCCGCTAGACAATATTTACCAGAGTTGTTACCCTGTAGCTAACTTCTATACCAAAGTGAACTTACTAGGCCACCTACTCCAAGATAAAGAGACGTACCAAAAAATATTAATATTTATTGATAGCAAGAAAAATGCAGACCGCCTCTACGAAGCCATGGAGCCAGACTTTTGGAATGAATTACTAGTCATACATTCTAATAAAAGCCAAAATAACAGGATGGCTGCCATAGAACGATTTAATGACAACAATGCACGCATACTGATAGCCACAGACGTAATAGCTCGTGGTCTAGATTTAGACGACATCACACACGTAATCAATTTTGACACTCCTAAATTTCCAGAAAACTACATGCACCGTATCGGGCGTACGGGTAGAGCTGAAAAAATGGGTCACTCTATTCTCTTTTATACAGAAGGAGAAGAGGATTGGAAAAAAGAAATCGAGAAAATGATGGAGTATGATATTCCTCAATTAGAGTTTCCTAACGAAGTAAAAGTAAGCAAGCAACTAACGCTAGACGAGCAGCCTCGTATCATAGAAAAGAACCCACACAAGAAGAAAACGCATATTGCGGGTCCATCGTTTCACGATAAAAAGGACAAGAATAAAAAGGACTACAATTTAGGAGGAGGTCAAAAAATTAAGATTAAAAAGGCTAAAAAATATAAGAACCCTATATCTAGAGGACAAAAACCTAAGGGCAAAGAAAAATAGCTAAACGACTGAATGTCAAATTTTTGAACTCAATTTAATTTAAAGTTTCACCCTGAAACGAAATACTTACTTAGATTCTTTAATAAATAATAGCACCAATGTGATAGAATCCGATTACCTTTGCACTTTAACTTATATAACACAATGAATAAAGGAACAGTAAAATTCTTCAACGATGAAAAAGGCTTCGGTTTTATCACACCAGAAGATGGAAGTAAAGACGTATTTGTACACAAAACAGGTACAAGAACTAGAATCAACGAGGGAGACCAAGTAAGCTACGATGTAGAAGACGGTCAAAAAGGCCCAAGTGCAGTAAATGTAAACTTAGTATAATCATTTACTAATAAAATTTTACAATTTAAAGTCTCGCTTCGGCGGGACTTTTTTTATGGTTAAATTTGAACTCTAGTGAAAAGAAACGAAGGCAACGAAGAAGAACAACTCAACAACCCTCTGCACGGCATGAAGCTCAAAGAGGTGCTCGAGTTTTTAGTTTCCTACTATGGATGGGAAGGCTTAGGCGACCGTATAGCCATCAACTGCTTCCTGAGCAACCCAAGTATGGGCAGTAGTCTCAAATTTCTGAGACGCACCCCGTGGGCCAGAGAGAAAGTAGAGAAACTCTATGTAGCAAGCGTTCCAGATTTTAAAAAGTAATGGCTTCTGTTTTTGGACATAGCTTGGCAGCTGTAGCACTGGGGAAATCATTTACCAAAGAAATACGCAATCCTAAGTTTTGGATACTGGGAATTATATGTTCTATAGCTCCAGATGCAGATGTATTGGGTTTCAAATTAGGTATACCCTACGATTCATTTTGGGGACACCGCGGATTTACTCACTCATTCTTCTTTGCTCTACTATTTGGAGCTACTATTACCTTTCTCTTTTACAAAACCAAAAGACCCGTACTCACACTCTACTTTGCTCTGTGTACCGCATCCCATTCTTTGCTAGATGCTATGACCACCGGTGGGCTAGGAGTTGCATTCTTTTCACCCTTCGAAAATTCAAGATACTTTTTACCTTGTCGACCTATCAAAGTTTCCCCTATGGGATTCCAAAAATTCTTTAGTGAATGGGGATTAGAGGTTATCAAAAGTGAAATTATTTGGATTGGGATTCCTCTTTTAGTACTACTACTCTCTATATCAATTTGGAAGAAATATTTTAAAAATCTTAGAGGATGAAAGCCGTACCCATTACTCGAATAAAAAAAGAGCTGCAGCATCTAAGTCAGGAGGAGCTTGTGGAGATCGTATTGCGTGTAGGCAAATACAAGGTAGAGAACAAAGAATTCCTGACCTATCTCCTTTTCGAAGCTAGCGACGAAGATGGCTATATAGATGTAGTAAAAGAGTATATAAATGAGCAGTTTGAGTATATCAATCAGCAGAACTATTATTTCATAAAAAAGAGCGTTCGTAAGATTCTACGTACTATTAAGAAGTATGTTAAGTTTTCTAAGAAGCCAGAAACTGAAGCTGCTCTGCTTATTCATTTTTGCAGAAAGCTAAAGAAAATGGAACCGTCCTATATCAACAATACCGTACTTACCAATATGTTTGATAGGCAACTAGGACTAGCAGAAAAAACTATTGAGAAGATGCACGAGGATCTGCAGTATGATTATAAGCTCGAGATAGAAGAGTTGTTCTAATCAGTCTAAAAACTAGTTCAGAGCATCCTTAAGATTTGACCTCTTTTAGCTGTGCTATCTTTATTTTAAAAGCTGCGAATATCAAGGTCATAAAAGGACTGAGATAGTTGAAAATAGCATACGCAAAATATTCGCTTACTCCTACACCAAGCACGCCACTTTGGTAGGCCCCACAGGTATTCCAAGGGATAAGTGCCGAGGTCACAGTCCCACTATCTTCTAGCGTTCTACTGAGATTCTCAGGAGCTAGTCCCTTGTCTTTATAGGCTTTTTCGAACATTTTTCCAGGCACCACTATCGCTAGATATTGATCACTAGCGGTCACATTCAAAGCTAAGCAACTAGCCACTGTACTTGCAAATAAGCCAAACACAGAATTAGCTAAACTCAATAAGGCTTGACTTATTCTACTCAATGCTCCTATAGCCTCCATCACTCCACCAAACACCATAGCACATATAATGAGCCAAACGGTGCCGAGCATTCCACTCATACCTCCTGAGCTAAATAAATCATTGAGCGAAGCATTACTCGTTTCTACATCAATACCTGTAGTAATGGCAGACATGAGTTGCTTGTAGATACTATTGGCACTTCCAGAAACTAAGTCTGGCTGAAAACCAATAGCGGCAATACAACCTAATAGAGTACCAGCCAAAAGTGCGATAAGTGGCTGTACTTTTAGCACTATGAGACCTATCACAGCTAGGGGAACTACAAACAGCCAAGGCGTGATAGTAAACTTCTCTGTAATAGCCGCAAGCAAGACCTCTGTGCCTTGTACCTCGCCAACTTCATAGGTGAAACTAAATATAGAAAACACTATCAAGGTGATAACGATAGTAGGCACCGTAGTATACGCCATGTATTTTATATGTGTAAATAACTTAGTCCCCGCCATAGCAGCAGCCAAGTTGGTAGTATCACTCAGCGGACTCATCTTGTCTCCGAAATACGCTCCGCTAATGACTGCTCCTGCCACCATGCCAGCAGGTAAACCTATAGCCTTGCCTATGGCCACTAAGGCTATACCAATAGTAGCACTAGTAGTCCACGAGCTTCCTGTAGCCACAGATATCAAGGCACTTATAACCACTGCCGTAGGTAAAAATATCGTTGGGTTGATCAGTTTAATCCCATAAAAAATCATAGCCGGGATAATACCGCTAATGAGCCAAGCTGCAGCCAAAGAACCCACTAAGAGTAGTATGAGTATAGCACCACTTACCGATTTTAGATTACTCCCTACATTCTCCATCATAGTATCAAAACTCACTTTGTTAAAATGACCCACTATTACTGCAACTGCAGCCCCTAAGAGTAGTACAAATTGATTGCTCCCGCTAATGGCATCATCTTGAAATACAAATACATTATAGGCAAGCATAGCTACTAGAGCGAAGACGGGAATCAAGGCTTCCCATATATTGAGTTCTTTGTTTTTAACTAGTTTAGGTTCTGACATTGGTTTGCCAAAGAAAGTTAAAAATTAGATAGTAGTCCGTAAAGTAGAGCATTATGATTTGGGAGCCAGCTCCAAGAGAATAAAAAAATCTTATTTTTGAGCAAAGTGAGACTCATAAGTCAGATGACACAAGATATAGAAAATACAGAACTGAAGCATTCTTGTTATCAATGCTTACTAGGAACTTAAATCTACTATATAACACTCATACATCGGTATACCTAGCTCTCTATGGAGCGAAGAAAATATTGCTAGATTAGTAATACTAACTAAGGTTTAGTGGCTTTATAGATTTGCAAATTTGTCAGTATTTTCTATTTGGCTTGTTTCTTGTAACCTTGCAATTAATAAATCATGAAGAAAATTTTAAAATTTTTGGCTCTGGGAGGTGTAATTTTACTCTGCGGCCAGTACTTAGACGGAGTCACAATATCTGGAGGTTATAAATACGCACTTATAGCAGCTATTGTTTTGGCTCTAGTAAACTCGCTAGTTAGACCTATTCTATCAGTACTCACGTTTCCAGTTACAGTGTTTACTTTTGGGCTATTTAGCTTTGTTATAACTGCTCTTATGGTTATGTTAATGGATTACTTTATAGGTCACGTAGAGATTGCCTCCTTTTGGTGGGCATTGGTCTTTGGGCTTATTGTATCCTTTGCTGGGTCACTTATAGACAAGGTACTCAATAACGAAAAAAGGCGTCCTGTACAACAACGGGAACAAAAAGAAAGCAGCAAATTCACTAACTACGAAGAAGTAGATTAATCTCAAAATTAATACAAATAAAAAGCCCGCTTACCTTTTGGTAAGCGGGCTTTTATATGTTGGTTACTTATCTAATTACTTAGATACTGTAATTCTCTTAGTTGCATAGAAATCTCCGTTCTTCACTTGTACAAAATAGACTCCGTTAGCTACTGCTGACATATCTACATTGTAAGTTCCGTTTAGGTTATCTCTTACATCTACGCTTAGTACATTTCCAAGGATATCGCCAACTACTATCACTACATCTCCTGCATTTTCAACTGTTACATTGAATTTACCGTTTGATGGGTTTGGATATACATTGATCATATCATTGTTCTGAGTAAGTTCAGAAATTCCTGCTAGGTTGATTGTTACATCCTGACAGTCTCTGCTTTTACATACTCCTTTTTCTGTAGCTAAACATACTTCGAAAGTTCCGTTGTCTATGTTGTTATACGTATACGTAGGATCTTCTGTGATGTCTCTTGCTCCATCTCCAAATGTCCATCTATACTCATCGTTTCCAGCTGGACCATCTAATTTGATAGTTCTTCCTTCTCTAGTAACTGTGAATGTAGCATCTGGTGCTTCGTTTACTTCTACTTGAACAATAATATCATCTGAACATCCGCCTGCTACTAATGCATTTAGCGTTACGCTATATACACCTGGAGAAGTATATGTGTGAGTAGGTGAGTGATCTGTACTTACTGGTGTGTTGTCACCAAAGTTCCAAGTATAGCTTAAGTCACCCGCTGCTACTGTTGAAGAATTTATAAATACTGCTTTATCTCCTTCACATACATCTGTTGCTTCAAATCCTTTAGCTGTGAAACCTGCTACTGATTGTAGTACCACCTTTACTTCTTTAACTATTGAACTTGAACATCCGTTAAGATCTGCTACTGTTAAAGTAACTTTCTTAGCTCCTACTTTGCTGAATAAGTAACTTGGTTTTGACTGGCCAGCTGTTGCTTCACCATCAAAATCCCAAGAGTAAGAAGAATTACTTCCTCCGTTTGGTACTGATCCTGTAAATGCAAAGTCAATTGCTGTAAGGTTACACGCTTCTTTTCCATCATTCCAATTGAAATCAGCCTCTGGAGACTCATTCAATGTGATAGTTTGTGAAGTGCTGTTGGCACATCCAAATTCTGATGTAGCTGTTAATATAACTGTCTTAGTACCCGCTGTAGCAAATGCATATGCAGGATTTTCCTCTCTAGATATACCGCTTCCTGCGAAATCCCAAGAGAAACCCATATTAGCTCCATTTGCGATAGTAGATGTACTTGTAAACTCTACGTCTACGAAGTTACACTCACCTGCACTTGTGAAGTCAGCATCTGGCATCTCAAATTGGTATGCATTCTTAGTAAGCGATGCATTACATCCATTTGAACTAGCAGACAAAGTAATCTGTCTCTGACCTGGAGTAGCAAAAGTATAAGAAGGTGTAGAAGAAGTAGAAGTGTACTCTCCTGCAAAATCCCAAAAATAATCTATTGAACTTCCTGTTGGAGTAGATGTATTATCTAATACAGTAATAGGTGAACCTTCACAAGCATTTAATACTTTGAAATCTATTTCTGGTTTCGGAGTTACATTGATAGTACTACTATCGCTGTACTCAAACTTAGGATAAACTCCGTTTGCTACTGTCATTACTACATTAACATTAGCACCATACGTACTGTATTCCCAGAATCCATCTTTAATAGCAGAATTGTCATTAGTTACAGCTGGATCTGGATCATCAAATTC
>DNBZ01000286.1 GCA_003484585.1 Bacteroidota bacterium
GAGAATTCTTATCCAGAAATACTTTTATGTTTTCATTGTTCTTACTGTACTTTTGAAACTATATTGAAACAAGGATTACCTAACTTACAATCATTTATAAAAGAGCATCAGGATGAGATAATTCTGCTAGCAGATAAGCATACGCTAGAAGAATGCTATCCGCTGCTTGGAGAGGAATTGCCTCATTTTATAGTGCCCTATGGCGAAGGGTATAAAAATCTGAATAGCTGTGAATACATCTGGAAAAAATTAGCAGAACTGAACGCTACTCGCCAAACCATTTTACTTTGTTTAGGTGGTGGTGTACTCTGTGATATGGGAGCATTTGCAGGGGCGTGCTATCAGCGAGGTATGCGAGTGGTGCTAGCACCTACTAGTCTGCTAGCCATGGTAGATGCCAGTACGGGTGGCAAAACAGGTGTCAATTTTCTAGGTTTCAAAAATTACATAGGTCTGTTTGCCACAGCTGAGCAAACATTTATTTGTCCAGAGTTTCTTGATACCTTGCCGTATGAAGAGCGTGTAAATGGATATGTAGAAATGCTAAAGCACGGCCTAATAGCAGATAAAGAACACTATGATATTATAAAAATGCTCTTTCTGAAAGAGAATGAAAAATTGAACACTTCGCTCATTTTTGACTCTATTGCTATTAAGCAAAAACATGTAGAGAAAGATTTTAAAGATGAAGGAATTCGTAAACGCCTCAATTTTGGACATACGATAGGGCACGCCATAGAGTCGCACAGTCTGCATATTAATGAGGAAAACGAGTCGCTAAGTCATGGAGTATCGGTAGCTATAGGAATGCTAGGAGAGAGTTATCTTAGTACAAAACTGGCAGGACTTTCTGAAGCAGAAAATCACGAGATAAGTCTTGTGATACAACGCATATTGTCTACCGTAGACGAGCCTATCCCTAGTCTAGATACGCTGATGCCTTATCTACTAAAAGATAAAAAAAATGATGGAGAGGGGATTAATTTTTCACTTCTCCGGTCTATAGGTGATTGTAAACAAGATTATACGGTATCTGTTGACTTAATAAAAGAATCGCTGGATTATATCCGCAAGCTAAAATGATACGGTTATCGCATGGTACGGGAATACTGAAGGGAACTATAAAGCTGCCCAGTTCTAAGAGTATCTGCAATAGAATGCTCATTCTAAAAAAGCTGTACGAATCAGACTTAGAGCTCGATAATCTTAGTAATGCAAATGACTCTGTACTGCTCAAAAAAATACTAGATACAGATACGCGAGACATAGACGTGCAAGATGCAGGCACAGCCTTTCGATTCTTGGTAGCTTATGCTGCTAGTGGTGAGGGTGAGTATATTATCCGGGGTACAGATAGACTGATGGAGCGACCTATAAGTGACTTGGTAGATGCACTTCGTCTCTTTGGGGCAGATATCACTTACTTAGAAAAAGAAGGACAAGCTCCACTGCGAATAGTAGGTAAAAAATTAAAAGCAAGTACAAGTCTCATAGATCTTACCAATGTAAAGAGCAGTCAGTTTATATCTGCTCTATTGCTTATAGCTCCGCGTATTCAGGGGGAGTTTAATCTTAAGGTAAATACCAAGATGTCATCGTATTCATATGTCTTGCTCACGCTATCTTGTCTCAGAAGAATGGGATTCTCTGTACACGTGAAAGGGATGTATATCTCGGTAAACAAGAAGCAAAAATTTGATGGAGAATATTTTTTAATTGAACCTGATTGGAGCTCGTTTTACTATTGGTTTAGTATGGCTCATTTGTCAAAAGAGTGTGAACTTTTCTTCCCAGGACTTCGTTTAGATAATATGCAAAAGGAGCGTAAACATCTTTTTGAAGTAGGCAATACAAGAATGTCCTTCGAAGAAAAGGACAACGGTATGCTCATTACCAAAAAGAAACAAGGAGAGGCGGAGTGTCCAGATGTAATGCAGTTTTCTCAGTATCCAGATAGTGCTATGACCTTTGGAATGTTGCTGCCAGCTATTGGGTGCACGCAGCATCAATTGAAAGGATTAGAAAGTCTTAAATATAAAGAGTGCGACAGGGAATTGGCTCTGGTAGAGCATTTAAATAAAGTAGGAGTAAGCCTAGAGAAATCAGGCAAGATCTGGGAGCTAAATGCAGAAAATTATAAACTAAACGCTGAAACAATCTTCCCCACGTATGACGATCATAGAATGGCCATGTGCGTAGCACCTTTGGCACTCAAACAGCCGATACACATAGAAAATGAAGAGGTAGTAAAAAAATCGTATCCGCACTTTTGGGACGATATGAAGTCGGTAGGGTTTACTGTAAAGAAGATATGAGACTTTAGAAGTGAGATTTGAGACTATATTATTTCACAAGTTGTCTTGCTTGCATTCATTGAGTCCCCTCAGGAAGCCAATTATACAAATTGAGTATAGTGAAAATTGAAGTCTAATAATCTATAATCTAATTTCTCTGCTATATCTTCGCATCGTTGAATTCACTCGGAAAAAATATACGACTAACTAGTTACGGAGAATCCCACGGAGAAGTGGTAGGAGCTATACTCGATGGATTTCCAGCAGGCTTTGTCTTGGACCAAGATTTCATACAAAGTCAACTCAACAGACGTAAGCCAGGGCAGTCATCTATAGCTACCCCGCGTGCAGAAGCAGATGAGGTAATTATAAATAGTGGTTTGTTTAATGGCAAAACGACTGGAGCACCTATTCATTTTCAGCTAAAAAATACCAACGCAAAACCTAAAGATTACTCACACCTAAAAGAAGTATACCGACCAAGTCATGCAGACTATACCTATGATGCACGCTATGGTGAAGGTAACAGAGACTACCGAGGTGGTGGCAGAAGCAGTGCCCGGGTAACAGCGGGGTGGGTAGCAGCAGGAGCACTCGTGCAAGACTATATTGCCAAAGAGAATAAGATAAGTGTATCTGCTTACGTACGACAAATAGGAGCAGTAAAACTAGAAACTCCGGCAAGGTATTATGCTGCGGAAGAAGTAGATGCTACCCTAGTGCGTTGCCCAGATAAGGCCATAGCCGCACAGATGATAGCTGCCATAGAGCAAGCTAAAAAAGACAAAGACAGCCTAGGAGGAGTAATAGAATGTGTAATAACGGGCGTACCTGCAGGACTAGGCAATCCTGTTTTTGATAAACTAAACGCAGCTCTAGGTCACGCTATGCTAAGTATTAATGCTGTGAAAGGCTTTGAGCTCGGAGGAGGATTTGAGATGAGCAGCAAACGAGGAAGTGAAGTGAATGACTCCTTCGAAATGAAAGACGGTAAACCATTTACTAAATCAAATAATTCTGGAGGAATACAGGGCGGTATAAGTAATGGAATGGAAATCGTGTTTAGAGTTGCATTTAAACCTACCGCTACTATTGGTAAACTCCAGTCTACGGTAAGTACATCAGGAGATGAAGTAAGTCTAGAAGCCACAGGTCGTCA
>DNBZ01000341.1 GCA_003484585.1 Bacteroidota bacterium
TCATCTACATTGGTGCTTTCAATTTTACCTTTGATCTGCAAGTCACCAAACTTAACTTTGTACCCTGCTTCTGCAGCAGTACCAGTATCAAAGTCTAAACCAGTACCAAATTTACCGTACTCAACATAAAAGTTTTTTCCGATTGAGGTACCAAGACGTAAATTACCTGTAGTCTCTTCAAATGAACCAAGAGTATCAAACTCTGTAAAGCTTACATTGTTCTTGTACTCAATGTATGGACCTGCTACCGCTAAAGGTGCAACTAGTGCTGTTACTAATAATAAATTTTTCATAAATTCTCCATTTCTCTTTTCGATTATTCGAGGACATAGTATACCTCAAATCTCCTCCAAAAGTAAAGTGAAAAATTCACAAAAGTTGGTAATATTTTTCTTAGCCCATAAGCATAACCTTATGCTATGCGGCCTCTATTACTATAGGTACGGCTATTTGGTCGTATCCATCTGCAGAGGTTTTTAAGTAGTAGGTTCCAGGCTGGTCAGGAGCCCATAACGTTAAGTCATCAGCAGGGGATAAAGTATTTACGGATCTAAAAGCTGTATCATTGGGTATAATTGTTCTAGCTATAGAAGATCTAGCCGCCGTTGCGCTAACTGATCTATCAAAAATTCTGAAACCTCCAGTAGGCACACCTCCAGAAGCCATACCGCTATGCCTTCCTATAAGAATATCGTCCCCAACTAAATAACGCAAAGTGGGGCCTGTATAAGTACCACTGCTTTCTGTGATAAGATCAGTATGATCGATGTTGCCATCTCTATCTTGACCATCTAGGCCTAAAGAGGACGCACTTGCTTTAAATATGTGTATCTTATATTGATTGCCTTTATACAAGTCTGTATTAATAGAAATCAAAGTTTCACTACCCGTGTTATACGTAGCATCTTGATAATTGGTTACGCCCCCTTTCTTTTTAGTATCGCCCCCAATTTTTATTCCTGTAAAGCCTACACGATTATTCTTGCCTACATCGTATCTATGTCCCGCTAAAACTGTAATATAGCCTGTTTTAAACACGTCAGAAGCACTTCTTGAAATACCTCCTTTATAATTTGCCCAATACCTAGTTTCATGGTAATATCTATTCCAGGTTTTCTTTTTCTTTTGCGTCTCTACTTCAAACTCCGTTCTTTGTATTTTGGTATTAAAGGCATACGCTCCATTAGTAGGAGTACTAAAGTTGCTCACTGTGGTATACTGGTCGGGGTAAAAAGAGGAAGAATGATTAGCGTACCAATCCCAACTATCTCCTTTAAGACTTACATTCCTAGTGAAGGCTCTCGCAGGGAAATTGGCCTGTGCTATATCATGTATCTGCAGTACTCTTTGCCTAGAATCAAACAGCAAGGTGCTGCCATCTGCTTTAAATACTTGTATACCATGTTTATCTGTACTGTGTGGAGTAGGAGCCGTTGCCGGGTCTGCAAATATATATAACTGAGGTATATTTGTAGCATCAAACTGATTGTCTGAAGCTGCTATCTGTACTCCCTCATCATCTTCTAGGAAAGGTCCAAAAGCTCTTACCTTTTTTATTATAAAGAAAGTTACTTGTACAAACTCAGCTTCATCATCATCATCATACTCGTAGGTAAAATCCCCCAGAGTTGTACTGGCGGCTAAAGGATTCTGAGGGTTCGATGCATTTGTAGCAACTATGTCTCCGTCCCAGTAAATTGCTTCTGTATAAGTGCCCCCAGCATCTAAGAAGCCTGAAGTGGTTTTTATGTAACCCCTTTCTCCTCCTGATAGAGCGTCTGCTATATGTTGGGATGTTGTAGAGTCGTTTTCTACTCCTCTAATTTTCCACACATCTGCAGGGCTTGCCGTTCTAGTAGTATAGTTAAAGGGAGTACTAGCAATAGAGCTGTAGGTATGGTATAGCCTTAAATAGTCCCCAGAGTTATCTGGGTGTACAAAAGGACTCTCAACGTTGCTGAGACCCTTCTCTGTTTGAGATATTGGATAGTAGCCAAACGAAGTACCAGTAGGCCTGTGCCCATCAGTGTTAGCATCTGAAGTAGAAAAAACACCATTGTAAGTAGTTCTCCAACTTCTATCACTTAGCGCTGGTGGCTGGTAGGGAAAGCTAGCGGTCCAATTTCCATCCCGAAGATTCGACCCTTTAGTTACATAGAAAGGCTGTGCGTTAAATCCGTGAATGTTATCAATACTGCCATAAGCTGCTTTGACCCCGGGTATGTATGTTCTAAATATTACTTGCGTAGTATCTGGAGCCCTTCCAAAACCTGAATGTATCCAAGCATCCCTATTGGAGGCATCTTCATAGGTATTGATATGAAACTTTCTTAGATACACGGGTACCATACCATAACCCTGCATTCTCATAGTGCAATAGGCTTCTGCAGCTGCAGTTTTGGCATTAGGATATCCTGCTAGCCTATTAACGACTACCTTGAAGCGTCTAATAGCCGAGCCTTCTACATAGTCCTGCCCCTCTGCACTCGTACCGTTTATAGGGAAAGGGTTGCGTATAAATATATCACAGTAAGGATTAGTAGAGGTAGACTGTATAACTGTCCATGAGGTCTCTCCTTGTAACTGTTCGTAAAAAACAAAGCTACACTTAGCAGTAGCACTGTCTGCTCCAAAATAGTCCAGAGCACACAAAGTAGCTAAAGGCCTAAACTCGTTAAGCGCTAGACTAAAGTTATTGCCGGTTAGCCGCGGGCCGAAGGACACATGACCTGTCATGCCAAATGCATTTCCGTCCTGGTTTGGTAAGCCACCGATCATAGACGCACCGTGCCCGGCATCATAATTGGAGTCAAAAAAGAAACGAAAATCGCCAGGGCCGAAGAACGCTAGTGTTTTACTGGTGGTATTGAGGGCGTGGAACGCTGCAATGTTGGCAGGAGATGCATTATCATTACCTCTTCCGAACCCGTGCTCAGTCTCCACCTGAGATATAGTGCTAGGATGTAGATCCGTATAAGAATAGGTAGTTTGTGGATTATAGTGGAAATAATTAGCATGCGCTGAGTGGTCAAATACAGGTAGATTTAACTTATTAGTAAACCTACGCTTGGTTAAATTATAGTCTGCTATCTTGTAGCAGTGTAGATAATCCTTAACCTTAAGACCTCCATATATGTTACTGTTTACCGAGTTCAGGAGTGGTGGATATGTACCACTATTATATGCAGTATTACTTTTTACTCCCCCGGCAAGAGTCTGATCTAGTCTTAGTAACTTATTTGGAGTGAAGAACTCTCTGCCCTCGTGGTACTCAGAAGGATTCCTATTAGTATACCGCGGATGAAGAAAATGTGCCATATAGTCTGCAGCGTAGGCATACTGTCCTTTATTTATAAATAATTTTACATCCTCATACTGGGTAGTACCGTTGTCAGCAGTCCACGTGCGAGGAGGATGTATGTGTTGAGTAACATACTTAGTAAACGTCTGTCCACCGTAAGTTGTGCCATCTATACGTATTACAGCCTGGGCAAACTGATTTGGTCTACTAGAATTCAGTACTATATTGGAGTAGTCGGGCAGATGGCAGCCTGCATTAGTATCAGTTATACCTGGATCAGTAACGTAATCAATAAAGTTAAAATCAGAGGAATCAGTAGAATAGTTTTTTACGAAATGGTTAGCAGAATTAGTAGCACTGCCACTACCTGTAGCCCATGTTGCCTGCGTAGTAGCAGATACAGAAGATACAGAGCCTGCAGTTATCTCAAGATACTGGTTGTAGGTTGTAGTAGTTATCTGGCTAACCTTATATGTGCCTGCAGCCGTTCCTACTCCATCATATTTCATGAACATAAAAGCATGCTCACTATGTGCGGTCCCGTACCATGTATTGAGGTCAGTAGCAGCACAATGGCTTGCGGCTAGATCCGCTACCTGTAGTACAGGGCCAGAGCCTGTGTATATTGTACCCCCAGAGTTAGACGTAAGAGTCCAGTCCGGTATATCAATGCTTACATTTATATTCTCGCTAGAAGGCGGAAGACCTGTATACATAATTGGCGGCCCATAATTATTTTGGACATGTCCTGCACCACATAAACTTATTGGATGAACTTTGATGCCTGTGGCGGCATGATCACCGAATATAACATCAACACGGAAAGTATCTAATTGGTGATCATCTAGTATAGCTCCATAATTCTCTTTCGTGAAGTCTATTCCACTTGTAAAGTCTCGAGGGTCCAACGCACTATCATAGAGGCCGAACGACTTACCTGCCCACAACATTGCTGTCTCATTATGCATAATTGCACCCTGGCTAGATGAAGTATGTATCCTATGATATGCGGAGTCCCCTTTGTTCACTATATCATGAAATAGTGTTGTAGATGCTATCGACATGGGAGAAGGCTGTAGCCTATACATTACTCTAGGAACATAGAAAGTATGTTGAGTATTACGCACCATATTGGTGAGCTGATAGCTGCCTCTACCTGCATAAATTTGATTATTCCAGTAGGGCGCAGACTTATATGTGTCTGTTTGTCTACTGTGATCAAAGTTGGTAGGAGCGTCAGAATCTACATTAAGCGTAGGGTTTCCAAAGAGCTGAGTAACACTTTTAGAAGTATTGGGTGCACCGTATACAGCGTCATGATAAGTTTTATAGGCTCTAGCACTGGTCTCGGCTAGTGTTGTGTCTCCTTCGAAGCTTTCCGATATTAAAGTGTCGCTTGAGTAGTCAAAGAACATATCCGCATAGGTAGCATAAGGGCTTAAAGCCAAAAAGTCTCTGTTAGTAGTGTCGTGTGTAGAGCTGTAAGTGGCTCCATGAGAGCTGCCCCAAGTCTTACCCATGCTAGGTAACCATCCACGCACGTATAGCCCCGTCAATATAAAAGCTTCTCCTCCAGGCATCCAAGCCTCTTCGTTATACTTCCTATTTCCAGTGGAAGTACCAACCGGATCTGCAAGAGATGCACCAGAGGCTGCGTTATAAGTACCTACGTCCTGCAAAAACGAGTCTTTTACAGCATAAGAGGTCTTATTGCCCGCCACTTCTATAAAGTAGTCATCATACGTATCAGTTCCTTCTGTCAAAGTTAAAGGTATGTCTACGTTGAACCCTTTGGATAATATTTCATACCAACCATTATTTGTTCCTCCAAAGTTAAGGTACTGACCAATAGCAATATTCTCATATCCGTATTGAGTCACATAGACTCTAGTATTATTCGAAACAGTTTGTACGGAGAAAGTGAAGTTGGTTCCACCACCCAGAGCGGAACCGGGTACAGTTATTACATCTCCTGCTACGTTTCCAATGCTTAGATTACCGAACTTAACCTGAGTTACTATACCGGAAGCATTAACATCTATTCCGAATATGCCCGGTGTCGCCGACCCTCTACTAGAAGTGGCGTTCGTTACTGTGAACTCTCCTGTCCCTCTATCTGTGTCTGCTCCGCTAAAGTTATTTACGGCCGTTATCTGACCAGCTCTATACTCTACGCTGTTTGTTAGAGATGAAGTTGTAGAAGCAGAGTAGTGTCCTTGCTTTTTGAGTACATCGTTTCCTCTATAATTGTACCTGACTGCACCGAGTCTAGCTCGTGCTCTCCAACTAGATGAAGATGAAGGGATTCCCGTAGTATCGCTACCCTCAAAGGAAGTGTTGCGGTGGCTTAAATCTCCGCCATCATACTGTAGAGAGGAGAATATGCCGGTTGGTACCTCTTCTACCATGCTTGCTGAATAATTGGAAGAGCCGCTTAGCGTAGGAATAGACCAACCGATTTGCTTATCCGTTCTACATAGATTACGAAAAGTAAACCGTTGCTTGCTTCCAAAAGCCTGCATTATAAAAGGCACGACATTAATAGCACTATAGTTGTCAAGGGTATGGTTATAATTTATTATTGCACAAGACTTATCTTCTAATACTATGTAGCCCCCTCTATCCAGCCCAAAGGACTGGTTGAAAGATGCGTAATCTTTAGGAACTATGTATACTGAGCCTACTTCGGAAGTCGCAACATAAGAAGGTACTACAGGATCGAGTCCTTGATTTGAAGTTATAGCCTCATACAGCCCGAAACCAGAAAGACCTGTCTCTGAAGGGATATAAGAGCCTCCAGTAAAACTAAAGCTACCCTTATGGTAAGGCTTGGCGTTAGTAATAACATGAATATCCCAATTATTACCTCCAGCATTTCGTATTCTATTTACAGAATATACTTTATCATTTCTAGGTACAGTAAAGAAAGGTACGGGAGTTGCGTTACAGTTTGAAACTCGATAAACTAGCTCGGAGAAACCCCCGAAACCTGTTTTTGTTCCTTGAGTAGGAGAAGGAACACCTGTACTAAAGCTGTGGATGTTAATAGCCCTTTTTACAAAAGTTAGACTAGTAGTTTTGTCGCTTACTAGATAGTCTCCATCATCATTCTTTACTTCAAAACCGTAATCTGCCATGTTTTTTTATTTTCCTAAAACTAATATAAAAGCTTCTTGTGAATAGTGAGTGGTTGCATTACCTTCTACATCTGTAGTAGCTTGTGAAAAGGGTTGAGCTGTTAAGGTTCTTGCACCTTGATTGATAGTTACCGTGGGGGCAAGCTGGCGGCCGTCGGCGGTGACAACAGACTTCATAAGCAGTACGTGACTTATGGTCATGTCAGAAGGTATGTCGCTGAAAGTTTTTACGATGGCGGCAGTACTTGTATAACCTGCAGGTACTTCGAAGTAGTCAAGTTGGTTGTACGAAATTGCACTTGAGTCTAAACGCAAAGTACCGAATCTGTCATATGTTTGGATGCCTGTGGCCATAAATTTCCTCCGAATTTGATAAATTATATACAATTATAGCACTTATGTCAAGTGTTATTTTTATAAGGTTGTTGCGATTCTGCAACCTTTCATCACTTCTGCAGCCTTTTAGCACCTACTTGCTTTCGTATTTTACTTGAGATTTACGTGTGGGGTAGCGCGCGCGCCGCAAATGAG
>DNBZ01000137.1 GCA_003484585.1 Bacteroidota bacterium
CAAACGGAGATTACCAAATGTCGCGTCAACAGACAACAGTATCGCGAGCTCTAGCGTTAGGTCTGGTCTTAATTTTCTGGTGCAGTCTGCTGCATCTGATATTAACTTAATGGGTGGTATTGATATGAACGAACATATCAAAGCCAAGAAAATGAAAAGCAGAATCTTTGCTCTAGTACACGATAGTATTCTAGCAGAGGTTCCAGACGATGAGATAGAGGATTACTGTGAGCAACTTCAAAAATACATTCAACAAGATAGGGGTATATTTATACCGGGTGCACCTGTGGGCTGTGACTTCGAGATTGGAGGGGATTATTCGATGGGCAAGTATGAAAAGCTATATCTCTGATATGTGGAAGATTTGGTGTAAAGCTATGGGTACAAAGGCTTTTGAAGACAATAGAAAGGCAGATAAAGTAGCTATAGTACGTACTATATGGGTATTATTTAACATGATTACTTGTTGTTTTATCATAGCTTCGGGTATGGTAAACCTAGGGTGGATACAATGAGTGGTGGATTAATAGCGTTAACTGGAGGCATATATTTGTATGTCGGTCTGGAGCAGTATTATAAGTTTAATAATCTTCCTATGTTGTACACATATATTGGCTATGCTTTCGCTAATGTAGGGCTGTACATGATGGCTAGCAGATAATGGTTATAACCTATAAAAGTTTGCTGAAACTTGATTTCCCTCTGTATATACTGCCTCATGATAACTGGTCGTTTGCAGATGGTCTGTTGTTTCTAGATGGGCAGATTGTGGACGATAGAAACATGGAAGGCAACACTTTAGGCAAGAGACGCTTGCAGACAGCCTTTAGAGATCTATACCCTTTAAGGAGTCAAATAGAGTCCTTTCAGGGCATGCTCAAGCAAAATGTAAAGACTTTCATTGATAGTCAAGGTAGACCTTTTATTTACGAAAAAACTATACGGTGTATCTTACGTTACTATAAAATAAGAAAAACAGAATTATTAGATGACTACTGCCTTGTTTGGTTGGCAGGGGTCGCTCCGCCTTTCACTGTGCCTAGACCGCCAGAGGAAGGCTTTTCCTACGCTGGAATACTGCTACTAGGAGGCCTTCCCTGGACTCTCTATGAGTATTCCGAGAAAGCCAGACAAGATACTTGGAGAAAAGTGTGAAAAAACGACAAAGAGGTCAGCAACACGTTCAGAATTTAAACTTAAAACTACAAAAGATTAGCCCTTTAACAGAGAACCAACGTGTTGCATTCGAGTCAGACAGTAACTTAGTATTACATGGGTTAGCGGGTACGGGCAAGACATTTATATCGTCTTACTTGGCCTACTACGAAATTGAGAAAAATTACTTAGATAGCCTTATTATTATACGAAGTGCCGTACCTACTAGAGATATTGGTTTTCTTCCTGGTACGGATAAAGAGAAATCTGCGGTATACGAAGAGCCTTATAAAGATATTGCAACCCATCTATTCGATAGAGGTGATGCGTATGAAATAATGAAGCAAAAAGGTATAGTACAGTTTATGACTACTTCCTTTATACGAGGCATAACATTAAGAAATGCCTGCATCATAGTAGATGAGTGTCAAAACATGAGCTTTCATGAGTTAGACTCTATAATTACAAGAGTAGGAGAGAACTGTCGTATAATATTCTGCGGAGATTTTAGACAGAGTGACTTGAAGCGCAATGAGTTACTAGGGTGGCTGAAGATTCTTCAACGTATGGAAGAGTTCGACTTTATAGAGTTTGGGGTTGACGACATTGTAAGAAGTGACTTCGTCAAAAAATATATAATTGCAAAGATGGAAGTGGAAGATGAAAGATAGTATAAATGTGTATTGGACTTCTGACCTAAACACTACGGCAGCGGCGGCTAACCAAAAGCCGCCCCGACCTGTAAAGTTATCAGAATGGAAAGGAGAACGCTTTGTGTATTGTCCCTCTCTGCGGGATCATTGCAAAAATGTGTTCGCAGTAGACTCTAGGGTAAATATTAACCCTATACTGCATGGCTCTACTATGGATTTTTGGATGTCTGAAGAGCAGGAACACTTAGGTTCATATTGCCCTCAAGGGCACGGTTTCGAGGGGGATAACAGAAAGAGATATGCTTTTAGTTTAGAACATTTAATATATCTAACCACGGACTGCAATGACCTAGAAATAGAAATTGTACACCCTTTCTTGACTAACTCTATTTATAGCAATCAGTGTGAGGTAATCCCAGGCCAGTTCAATCTGGGTAAATATTCTAGGTCTATATCCCTGTCTTTTCAACTTAGAGATTCTAACATAGAAACCTTAGATATAAAAGAGGGCGATGCACTGTACTATATAAGATTTAAAACCGACAAGAAAATAAACTTTATACCCTTTTATCCTGAGGAGCATATAATGGACTTGTTCAATAATACCAATAATTCTAGTGTGTTAGGTTCTCGTACCCTTGCTAAGCACTATGATAATTATAAGCGTTTTAATACAAAGAAAGTTTTATTAAAAAGAATAAGGAATCAATTAAATGAAGGTTAAGATTATCAGTCATAGTGCGGCTCCGCAAAGGGATAAGACCCCTTTAGAGCTTGTGGCATACTGCGCTAGAGTTAGTAACCCTAGTAACCAAAATAATAGTGCTACAAGTGAAAAACTGGTAAAGTACTTAGTAAAACATAAACACTGGTCTCCCCTCGAGATGGTAAATGTATGTCTAGAGATAGAAACTACTAGAGATATAGCTAGGCAGCTGCTTCGTCATAGGTCTTTTACTTTCCAGGAGTTTTCCCAGAGATACGCAAACCCTGACCAGGCGTTTGATGATATGTTTGAGAAACGTGAAGCCAGAATGCAAGATGAAAAGAATCGTCAAAACTCGGTAGAAGTAGACGATCTAAAAATTGAAACAGAATGGTTTCGCATTCAAAGCCGTGTAGAATGGATGTGTAAAAAACAGTACCAAGCTGCCATTAAGTTAGGTATTGCTAAAGAGCAGGCTAGAGCATTATTGCCAGAGGGTTTAACAAAGTCTAGGTTATATGTTAGTGGCTCTCTTCGTAGTTGGATACACTATATTGACATTCGCTCTGGTAACGGAACACAAAAAGAGCATATGGACTTAGCCAAGGCATGCGGCAAGATTATTTATGAATTATTCCCAGTGGATTTAAATGAAAGCAGTAATTAGCAACAGAATATATATGGAAGTTCCTATCCCTCTACAATTAGAGATAGATAAGGAGCTTACGTATATGATTGCCTCTCATAATCCGAATGACCCTCCCCAGGTTATTAAG
>DNBZ01000037.1 GCA_003484585.1 Bacteroidota bacterium
ATAAAATACCAATGGCCGAAAAACACATCACTGCGGAGGTGTGCGTGCATCATCTTACGTTTAATGATACGCACTACGCTCAAAAAGGAAGTTTGATAAAATGCAATCCTGCTATTAAATCAGAAGCCGACCAACAAGCACTTTGGTATGCATTGAATAATGACTACTTCGATATAATAGCGACAGACCATGCACCACATACGTGGGATGAGAAGCAAAATAAATACGCCAAGGCACCAAGTGGCTTGCCCCTTGTACAACACAGTCTACAACTCATGCTAGAGCACGCTAAAATGGGGAAAATAACGGTGAACAAAGTGATTCAAAAAATGTGTCATGCCCCCGCAGATTTATTTGGTGTACAAAAGCGGGGATACCTGAGAGAAGGCTATCACGCAGATATAGTAATCCTAAATCCAGAAACACAAGTAGAGGTTTCTAAGAGCAACATCTTGTACAAATGTGGCTGGAGCCCATTAGAAGGTGAGATATTTACTACAGCCATAGAACAGACCATAGTTTCTGGTCATATAGCTTATGCCTTTGGTAAATTTGATGAGAGTAAAAAAGGAGAAAGGCTTACATTCGGGAAGTGAGGTTAACGCTAACCCTTCTTATTTGTTTTTTTATTTCTCTGCTCACTTTTGCTCAGAAAGACACAATAGAAGAAGACGTTTTGATACCCTATGCTGAACCTAGACCAGAATATCCAGGTGGAGATGACGCTTTATATAAGTACATTGCTAAGAACCTAGAATATCCTCAGCAAGCTAAAGACAGCAGTATAGAAGGACGAGTAATCATTGAATTCACTATAGACACCGCCGGCTATGTTACCAACGCTGCAATTATCCATAAACAACTTACCGGTATTGAAGAAGGTGCATACGATTTTGGATTAGGGGAATGTGCCATAAATGTTGTTACTAAATCTCCGAAATGGCACCCTGCTAAATCAAATGGCAAAGTGATTTCAATCCAAATGATAATACCTATATTATTCAAGCTCTAGTAAAACCTTCATTCTCCGTACATTCGCCACATGCTTTACAAAATATTAGCATTTGGTCTAATTCTTATCTGCATTAACGCTAATGCCCAATACCCCTCCAATCCTGTAAAACAAACTACTGAGAAGGAGCGAATAGCCGCAGTAGAAAAACGCCAAGAACTACAAGATATCTCATTTTATCGTGGTATAGAGGCTACCAACATAGGCCCTACGATAATGAGTGGCCGTGTGGTAGATATGGCCATAGACCCAGATGATACCAAGCACTTTTTCGTAGCCTATGCTACCGGTGGTGTATGGGAAACCAAGAATAACGGACAAAGCTTCACTCCCGTTTTTGATAATAATGGATATACTATTCATTGCGGTGCTTTGGCAGTCAATTGGGTACAGAAGATCCTATATGTAGGCACTGGCGAGGCTAATTCTAGTAGATCTAGCTATGCAGGTTTTGGAATATTCAAATGTGATTTTAGCATCAACGACCCGCAAGTTTGGCAACTCTGGGAAAACTTAGGGTTAACTGCTACGCAGCACATTAGTCGCATTATCCTACATCCCACAGACAATAGAACACTCTATGTAGCCACTATGGGCAGTCTATTTTCTCCAAATAAAGATAGAGGAGTATATAAAACCATAGACGGGGGAAAGACCTGGAAACAAGTGCTCTATATAGATGAGAATACAAGTGCTGTAGACCTAGAGATAGACCCTAAAAATCCAAACAGACTGTATGCAGCCATGTGGCAAAAAACCCGTAGGGCTTGGAATTTTTGGGAAGGTGGCAAGAATAGTGGGGTGCATATCTCAGAGGATGGTGGTGAGACATGGAGTAAATCTGAAGGTTTCCCTGCTGGCGAAAATATAGGTAGAATAGGTCTATCGGTAAGTGGAGCAACTATTTATGCATTGATAGATAACCAAGAGCAATACAAAAAGGAAGAAACTCCAAGTGAAGGATTGACGAAAAAGTCTTTTAAAGAAATGAGCATTGATTCTTTCAAAAACGTAAGCGACTCTTTGCTCAATAGATTTCTAAAGCAAAACCGCTTTCCAAAGAAGTACAAGGCCAAGGACATTCAAAAAATGGTAAAGAAGAATGAGCTAGTGCCTAAAGATTTATATGAGTATCTGCAAGATGAGAATGCGGCCATGTTCGAAGATCCTGTGAGCGGTGCAGAGCTATATAAGAGCACAGACGTAGGTAAAACTTGGAATAAAACACATAGCGACGTACTCGAAAATGTGTGCTATTCGTATGGATACTATTTTGGTGTAGTACACGCTAATCCTAGTCAGGAAAACCATGTTTTTATAGCTGGCGTTCCCTTACTACAATCTACAGATAGTGGCAAAACTTTCACCTTTGCTGGAGGAGACAATGTACACGTAGACAATCATTACCTCTGGGTAAATCCAGATAATGTGCAGCATCTTATAAATGGAAATGATGGCGGTGTAAATATAAGTTACGATGGTGGAGTGAACTGGACCAAGTGCAACTCGCCAGCGGTAGGACAGTTTTATACTGTAGCAGTAGATCATAAAAAGAAGTACAATGTATATGGCGGTCTGCAAGACAATGGCGTTTGGAAAGGCCCAAATAACTACCAATACAGTACAAGCTGGCACCAAGAAGGCAAGTACCCCTACCAGAGAATAGGCGGTGGAGATGGCATGCAGATACAGATAGACGCCCGGGACAATAAGGTCTATACAGGCTACCAGTTTGGCAACTATTTCCGTATAGATAAGGATAAAAAGTATCACTACATACACCCCATGCACGACCTTAAAAGTGAGAAGCTACGTTGGAACTGGCAAACTCCTATTTTGCTCTCTACCCATAACCAAGATATCCTCTATATGGCTAGCAATAAGCTACACCGCAGCATGGACCAAGGAGAAACATTCGAAGAAATAAGCCAAGACCTGAGTAGCGGCAGAAAAGATGGAGATGTAAGCTACGGAACTATTTCATGTATAGCAGAAAGCCCATTTAAATTTGGCTATATCTATGCAGGAACGGATGATGGCAATATCCAAATCACCAAAGATGGTGGAGAATCATGGACCAAAATATCCAATAAACTACCACAAAACCTATGGGTGCAAGAAGTGATAGCAAGTCAGCACAAAAAGGAACGCGTATATGCCGTGCTCAATGGACATACTTGGGATCATTTCAACTCTTACATATTTAGATCAAATGACTATGGAAATACGTGGGAGCAAATCGGCAGTAACTTACCAAAAGAGTCTTTGAATACTCTTACAGAAGATGCTATTAATGAGGATATTTTGCATTTAGGCTCAGATGCAGGACTTTATATCTCTGTAGATCAAGGACTAGTTTTTCAATCATTCAGCAATTTACCTCCCGTAGCTATACACGATTTAGCCATACAAAAAGAAAACAGAGACTTGATAGTAGGTACGCACGGCAGAAGCATTTATAAAATACAGCTAGAACCGGTATACCAAAGTGCTACATATACAGATTCGGGATTTGTACTTTTAGAAATGGATGTACTCAAGTATAATGAAAACTGGGGTAAATTGAGCTACGACTGGGAAGTGCGAACGCCCAGTAAGGATGTGGTATTCTTCTTAGAACAAAGCGGTTTAATCACCTTGCAAATACTAGACGATAGCGGGGCACTGCTATTAGAAAAAAATATTAGCGGGAAAAAAGGTTACAACTCGCATACCGTGAAACTCAAGTTTCAAGAGAACCCCAGCGACAATCTACTTACAGGCAAATTAGGCAAATATTATCCTACTAAAGGAAGATATACTGTACGTTTGAACAATGAAGAATCTACACTTTCTCGCACACTTATAGTGCAATAAAATAGAAGTGTACAATGCACTTGTCTCATACCAAACCATAGTCTTATTTTTGTCCTTTTAAATTATGCAAATTAAAGAAGCAATAACCTTATTCGAGAAAGTAGTAGCAGAGCATCTGCAGCTAAAACCAGAACAAACTCGCTGCGAAAACGAAGGAGAGTATATCATACAACGAGGAGAATCTACAGAACTCTATGTAGATATATGGCAACCCGCAGAAACTACGCAATGGCAATACTTCGATAGACAAAAT
>DNBZ01000064.1 GCA_003484585.1 Bacteroidota bacterium
CGAAAGCTAATAGGGACGGGCTTATATATAGCTCTGCCAGAAGGTTTCGAAGCAATGATTCGTCCACGTAGCGGCATGGCCTTTAAGCATGGGATCACTGTAATCAATAGTCCAGGGACTATTGACGCAGATTATCGTGGGGAAATAAAAATAGCTTTAGTGAACCTTTCGCAAGAGAATTTTACAATAAAAAATGGTGACCGAGTTGCTCAAATGGTCGTTAATAAATATGAGCAAGTGAGTTTTAATTTGACAGATAGTCTAGAGGATACGGAACGCGGAGCGGGAGGCTATGGTCATACGGGAGTTTAAAGAAACAAGATTTAAGAAAACAGCATGAATATAATTATACCAATGGCAGGCATAGGAAGCAGATTGCGTCCTCACACACTTACGGTTCCAAAACCACTAGTGCCGGTAGCTGGAAAGCCTATAGTTCAACGCTTGGTGGAAGACATTGCTAAAGTAGTAAGTGAACCATTAGAAAACATAGCGTTCATAGTTGGGCCTAGTGAGCAATTTTTTGGAAAAGAAGTGCAAGAGCATCTTTTAGAAGTTGCGAAAAAACTTGGAGCAAAGGGGTCTATACACATCCAAAGTGAAGCGTTGGGTACGGCTCACGCTATCTACCAGGCGGAGCAAGTGCTTACGGGCAATGTAATAGTAGCTTTTGCCGACACTCTTTTTAGAGCAGATTTTAAATTAGACGCAAGTGTAGACGGCACTATTTGGGTAAAAGAAGTAGAAGATCCTAGAGCCTTCGGGGTAGTGCAGCTAGATGCTGACGGTATCATTGAAGATTTTGTAGAAAAACCTGAAAACCCACAATCGAACTTAGCGATCATCGGAATCTATTATTTTAAAGATGGAGACGCATTAAAGTCTGAGCTTAAACACCTGATAGACAACAATATAAAGGAAAAAGGCGAGTATCAGCTTACAAACGCTCTGGATAGCTTAAAAGATAAGGGTGCGAAATTCACCCCAGGTAAGGTAATAGAATGGTGGGATTGCGGTAATAAGAATGCTACTGTAAATACCAACCAGAGAGTATTAGCCAATTCTACTGAAAAACTGGTTTCTGACAGTGTGAAAAATATAAATTCTGAAATTATAGAGCCATGCTACATAGGAGAAAACGTTCAGCTAATAAATGCGAAAGTTGGTCCGTATGTTAGCATAGGGGATAATTCGATAATAGAGAATAGCGTTGTAGATAATACCATTATTCAAACAGAATCTCATATCCTTAATGCCAAAATAACGAACTCAATGATAGGTAATAAAGCATATTACGATGGCTCGGCAAATGAGGTAAGTATTGGGGATTATTCTACACAGAAAATTGGCTAGGATAGTTTACATAACACTCATAATAAGCAGTTTACTGTTTGTTGGTTGCAAGTCTACAAAGGTTGCTACTAGTAAATCAGTGCCCCTTGATTATCAGCAACAAAAGGACTTTGAGAAAGTGTTTTTTGAGGCAAATAAACAGAAGGTGCTCAATAATAAAGAGAAAGCATTAGAGTTATATATCAAATCTTTAACCTTGAATAAACAGAGCCATGCGGCAATGTTTCAAGTGGCTAACCTCAACTATCAGTTAGATAGATTTAACGAAGCTCTTTATTGGGCAGAACAAACAGTAAAGGCTTCTGAAACCTACAATCATTGGTACTACGGTCAGTTGGCACAGTTTTACAATAAATTTGGCAAGTACACTGAGAGTGCTCAACTGTTTTCTAGTATGATTGAGAATGAGCCAGATGTAAAAGAAAATTACTTTGAGGCAGCAAATCAATACTATAATGCTAAAGAATTTGAAAAAGCGATAGCAGTATTGAAAGGTATGCAAGAAACCTTTGGAGTAGAAATGCAATCTGCAAGCAGACTTGAATTTGTGTATTCTGCTATTGGTCAAGGTGATAAGGCCATAGAGGCTATGGAACAGTTAGTAGCCGAAGACCCAAGCGACGTAAGAAGTAGAGGGTTTTTGGCTGAAACGTATCTAAAAAACAATCAAAAGGAGAAATCGATAGAAACATTACAAGGTATTATAAAGTCAGATCCCGAGATAGGAAAAGCATACTTCGCTTTGTATTCTATATATGAGGAGGAGGATAATTACTCGCTGGCTTTTTATAATCTAAAAGAGTCGTTTAAGTACGATGATGTGAGTCTGCAGCAAAAAATGCAAGCCGCAAGTATCTATTTTTCCACCTTGGATAGAGATACTGTAAGAAAGAACCTCTTGTTTTCTTTAAGCAACATTTTATTGGAAAAGTACCCGTCTAATGTAGAATCACATATGCTTCGTTCTGATTTAGAAACTGCGGTTTCTAACTATAGCGAAGCTAGATCTAATGTGAAAAATGCACTTAAAATTGAACATAACGAGTATAAACTATGGAGTAGTTTGTTTAATCTAAATACGAGGTTAGATGATAACGACCAGCAGATTATAGACACGGAAGAGGCGTTAGAACTATTTCCTAATGTTGCAGAAATCTATGCGTCTAAAGGGTATGCCTTTATAAACTTAGGGGAGTTTGATAAGTCTATAGACATTGCAGATCAGGGACTTGAAATAGCCGTTACAAAAGGAGATAAAATTAACCTTTTACTTTGTCAAGCATCTGCATATTCTAAACTTAAAAAGTTTGACCTTGCCGAGAAGACATTTGAAACGGCACGGGCACTCAATCCGTATAATCCTGTAGTTTTAAATAACTATGCGTTCAGTTTAGCTGAACGTAAAGTGAATCTTGACAAGGCAGATACACTGATTAATCTGGCTTTGAAACTGGAGCCAAGAAGCCCATTTTACTTGGATACAAAGGCTTGGGTTTTGTATGGTAAGAAGGAATATGAACAGGCTTTAAAAATTTTGAATAAGTGTATGGCGATAGCACCAGAGAGTACGGAGTATTATAAACACGCAAAGGAAATTTTTGAGACGATGGGAAATCAAACTATGGCCAATGAAATGCAAATTAAAATAGATGAACTGAATGAAAAAAAATAATCTTATAGTTCTGTTAATCATTGTTTTATCGTTTATTGGAGGATGCAAATCAAAAAGAAACAGTTCGACTGCAGAATCAATAAACGCTGTGAAAGTTCAACAATTTTGGGATGATCAATTTGATAGCGAATATTTAGAAGCAAGAGGAAAAGCATCTGTAACACTAGACGGTGGCCCAAAGAATGTTTCTATGCACCTAAAGATAAAAAAGGACAGCCTTATTTGGGGTAAGTTCAGCTTATTTGGTATTGGAGTGACAGTTTTGATAACACCAGACAGTTTTTTTATGGTAAACACTTTGGCTCAAACGTACTCGGCCTATGATAATAGCTATGTGAATCAGCTTTTAGGATTTAAAGTAACTATCTCGCAACTGCAAAACTTATTGATGGGTAATGCCGTTTTTCCCCTGACAAATTATAGATTGAGGTCAGCGGAGAACCAACTAGTAGGCAGTGATGGTATGGCAACTAACACTATTTCAATGAATGATGTATTTAGAACGCTAAGCTCATCTATAGAAACCGGAGATACTTCGCAAAGAGCTGATATTCAGTATGAAAACTATGAACTGTTGGGAGCGAAGCGACTGCCCAAAAATGTGGTCATTGACGTAAAGAAAGGGGCTCAAAATCTGAACGTTGTTCTTAATTATCAGAACGTTAACACTAATGTAATAACTACTTTCCCATTCAAAGTACCGAATGGGTTCAATCGTAAATAGCTTAAGACTTATAACTGCTTCTTGCATACTATGCTTACCTGCTCTACTAAGTGCTGGTAAATTAGGGTCAGAAAAGAACAATTTGAGGCTGGAAAAAGATATCCATGTCATTCAATCTATCTTAAATGACAATAGGTTAAAAGCGAATGGATTAGAAGCAGAAATCACGTATCTTGAGTATCAAGTAGTTGCAGCCCAGAGGATTATTAAACTAGTAGATAGAGAGGAAACTATTGGGTCAAACGAAATCGTGAGGCTCTCGGATCAACTGAGAGTGCTAAAAGCAGAACGTACCATAAGTATAAATCAATATCAGTCTTTATTATTAGAAGAATATAAAAACAGGGACTATAGGGCGAAGCTTTATTTCTTGGCTTCGTCTAAAGATATTAAGCAACTTGTTAATAGGCTTACCCATCTTAATACACTTAAGGAGTTTAGAATAAAACAGTTAAAAGCTCTAAGTAACAAACAAAAAGAAGTTGAAGATAAACTGAATGTTTACAATGGCAGTAAGAAGCAGAAAGAGAGTATTGCGGATAAAAAAGTAAATGAAATAGTGCGATTGAACGAGCTGCTAAGAACGTTGCACCAAAAATATAAAGTCGTAGAATCAGAGAATCAGTCACTTTTTGTAGATTTACAAAGCAAAGAAGAGAGGTTAAACAAAGCCCTGAATGCCGTAAGAGTAAAACATGTAAAAAGCAAAAAGGGTAGTTCTGCTGGTGACATTTCATTTTCTTGGCCTGTGTCCAAAGGATTGCTAGTAGGAAAGTTTGGCGTAAGTAAACATGCCAAAGAACGTAAAGTCCAGGTACTAAATAATGGTTTGGATGTTTTGGTATCGAAAGATGAACCTGTGCATGCGGTACAATCGGGATTAGTTATGGCCATTTTAGAATTGCCAGGGCTAAACCATTCAGTAATTGTGAACCACGGCGGATATTACTCTGTATATTCTAATGTATCCGATGTCTTACCTAAGGTTGGGGATAAGCTGGAGAAAGGAAATCCTATTGCTAAGGTTGCCCAAAGTGATCAAGGTTTGTCTAAGCTACATTTTGAACTTTGGAAAGGAGTCGTGAAGCTAGATCCTGAGCAATATCTGCAAGGAACTCTAGACTAAGACATTTATTTATAAAGGCTTTCTTGTTTTAACTTCTAATTATAAGATATTAGCAGCAATGAAAATTGGGGTAATAGGTGCAGGTGTAATGGGCAGAGGAATAGCACAAGTAAGTGCAATGGCTGGCCACAAAGTCGTACTTTTTGATATTAATCATGATGTTTTAGAATCTGCTAAAACTGCTGTGACTAAAAACTTAAATAAAGCTATAGAGCTTGGCAAACTAACAGAGGATGGCAAAAACGCTACCGAAGGAAACCTGCAGTACAGTAACAGTATTGCCGATGTAAGGGTAGACCTAGTTATAGAAGCTATCGTAGAACGCTTAGATGTAAAAGCCAAAGTGCTGGCTGACTTAGCAGAGATCAATGGTAAGGATACCATATATGCATCTAACACGTCATCTATTCCGCTAACTCAGATAGCTGCTAACTTTGTATATCCAAAGCAAGTTGTTGGTATCCATTATTTTAACCCTGCTCATATTATGAAGCTGGTAGAGGTGATAAGTGCAGAGCAAACGGACCCAAAAGTAGTGGAAACAGCACTTGAGTATGTGAAAAGCGTAAATAAAACGTGTGTTGTAGCTAAAGATGCTCCTGGTTTTATAGTGAATAGGGTGGCGAGACACTTTTATGTAGAAGGACTAAAGGTACTAGAAGAGAATGTAGCGTCACATGAGACGATAGACGACTTGGTGCGGGCAAGTGGTTTTAAGATGGGCCCATTTCAACTAATGGACCTAATAGGTGTAGAGACTAATCTTTCGGTTACAGAGTCAATGTATCAGCTTTTCAACAACGATCAAAAATTTAGACCCAATAGAATACAACAAAAGAAAGTGCAAGCTGGTTATTATGGTAGAAAAACGGGTAAAGGGTTTTATAACTACGATAAATGAAAAAATTAGCTTTTGTAATATCTTGTATTATTCTGGTATTCAGTGAATCATGTAAGTCAGACGATCCATTCACTGGAGACTGTTTTATACCAGATGCTGGAGTGAGCATCACTATCAATATGGATTTACCTGAGTATTATAATTTAAGAAATCTCGGAGAAGTGGTCTCGTTTGACAACCAAGGGAATAAAGGTGTTTATCTCATCCATAATTATGATGACATCTTTTATGCCATTGAACGAACTTGTCCATACCAGTCGGATAATGCTTGTGCCCAGGTAGTTATAGATAAAGATGTTTTACAATATAAATGTGGACAGCAAGTGAATGATACTACATTCAACTCGTGCTGCGGGAGCACTTATGATCTAAACAGTAGCTTTTTGAGTGGACCCACCCGCTGCAATCTAAAGACATACCGTGTAGCTCAAAACGGGAACTCGTTGTATGTGAGTAATTAGTTGTGGTCTCGGCAAAACCATAAAAGACTGAGCTAAAGTACCATTCAGTTATAGGGTAACTAATTACACAAGATATAAGGCATTTATAGTATATACCTAATTCCCTAAAAAGGGAATTTCAATTCTCAAGGACTATTCTACTGATGAAAAATTTTTAAAACTTAATATGGTTAAATATATGAGTGCTCTTATAGGATATGCTAGAATAAGCAGTATGACTAAAGGAGCTATGTAACCGATTGAGTCGGGCCAGAATTCTGGTAACTGGGCTTTTTTATTTTTTAGAGAATTGTTTGCCTGAACCTTCTTATTATCCCAAGTTTTACTCTCTCCTTAGGTTGAATTCCTCGAGGCTCTGCCTCGTAAATTAGTATCTTGCGACTAGATGTCACAGGATAGTAAATATATGCATAAAAGTCACAACGTGACTGTTATGCTGTACCACGTAGTAAGCAGTGCAAAGTATAGGCGTGTAGTTTTTAGTGACCGAGTTGATGAAGTACTAGTATATACTTGCCATGAGATAGAGAATCCTACTTTTTGAGCTGCTGCTTCTACCTCTTGGGCGATAAAACCAGTACGCACTATGCTTGAGGATTCAAGATAATCTGCATCTGATAGCATACGTCTTTCTTTAATACTTAGGATATGCGGTAGTCATAAAACCTCTTGTCATTCTCTTTTCTAATTCGTTCTATAGATACTCTACCTCTATTATTTATTTGAATTACCATCTGACTTCTTTTTGATTTTCTAGTATCGTAGGAATAATGACTAATTTGAAATACCTTATCTATTTTATCTCTAGACAATGTGTTATTTCTCATACCAATTAATTGTGTTTCGATTTCAATAATTCCATCTGTTTCAATTGTTTTAGTTTTACGATTTTTTCTCACCCAAAGAGTAATAAGCAACACTACCAATAAAGCCATAGCTATGAAACTATAGAAAAGAAAAGTTTTATCTTTGTAATTGTACAGCTCAACATAATTTCTACTAAATACTTTATGATGCTTATAAATATTTATGCTGTCACTTATACCAAGATCATCAGTATAATGAAGCATTGAGTCAATAACCGTTAAATTCTTGATACCGTCAAAACATTCCATATTTTGGAGAATAGGGATTGCAAAAAATTCCCCTGTGGATTTATTAAAGATACTGTAACGGCATAATCCGGTGTTCTCTTTATACCTAAACAATATAAAATTGTTTAGGTCGTAGCGATAATCTCCATAAGGAAAAGTTAATTCTGATGTATTCGAACTTGTAAAGTTCGAAAGGTTCGTATATCTAAGACTCCCTAATTGAATTTCACCAAACGAAAAATCAGTATATTGGTCAAGAGGTTGACTCGTAGTGTTGTGGTTGTGCCCCAATAGAACCATCAGTTTATCTCCATTTTTCCAAGTATTAATGATTCCTGTTGCACTTTTAGGATAGGCTATTATTTTTTTTTCAAACCATCCTTTGGCATTGGGTTCAAAATAAATTAGTCCCGTGAAGCGATTAAACAATCCTCCGCCACCGTAACTGTAGACGATATCATTATGAGTAAATAAGAATCTACCAAAATTGGCTCCGTGAAATAGGCTATTAGAAAGATTTGAAACTTTCGTTTTTTTATCGATCGATATCTCAAATAAATGCAGTGTTCCGTCAGGATTATAAATTATAACTGAATCGTTTTTATAGATGATGTCTCTGAAAAAACCAGCACTGAAATTCAATACATTTTTATTGAGATTAAATAATTTAATCTGGCTATGTATTTCCGTTGTATCAATGATTCTTGAGTTAAACGATAACCCTTTGAAACTTATGAGAAGTATAATGAACAACTTAAAAACTCTATAAAAAGACATCTTCAAAGCTACGATTATTTGAGGAATAGGGAGATAAGTTATTTATGTGATATTAGGTGTTTTACCTAATTAACTAACGACATTAAATAAATTAAATCTTTTTTTGAATTCGGTTTTACAAGGACGTTAAATTACGGATTCAGAAATTACAACAACAACTTGACACGATCCAAAATGGGAAACACAAATAGTGAACAGTTAGAAGAGTTATTATATAGGGCTCACAGGTTAGACATATTTAAGGAGTTAAGTGATCGTGTGTCCAAACTACCCACCAAACCCACTAATATGTTAGAAAGGTATGAGACGTGTTTTCGTCAAATTGTTGAGGAGAGATCACTCCAATAACCTTTTTAAATATATAGATGAATACTAAAATTTATTATTGAAGAATAATTAAACTATTGACAAACAACTATGCAAAACAGCAACGAACAAATACCATCTGAAATTAGCAACGAGAAACTTATCCATACGATAAATAACTGGAACGATTATCTAGTTGTTTGTGTTCTAGCATCATACAAAGAATTATCCAAAAGAAAACTACAAACACCTGATTTATTGAGTGTACTGGTAGACATAAAATGGGAAAAGAGTTTGACTGAATTTTGTCAAGCTAACCAATTTTCTAAAATTGAAGATTTTTTGGCATCTTTTGCAGCATTTCAAGAGGGCAAAGATGTATCTCACAACTTTGAGTCACCTGACGAATTTGGGCTTTGCTGGGCATAGAAAAATGATCCTTTGTATTCCAACGATAGCTGGGATTCTTTTTCAAAAACAGTAAACCATAGGGTTACACTATCATTCTGAGCAAAGACTTTGAATAGGAAACCGATATTTTAAAAGAGGTGCGGGGTTGTTATTCTTACGGGTTGCAAGAAGGATATAATTGATTAGTTCTAATAAAAAGGATGGAATCAATGTACACTTGTTACCTATGTGTTACCTGAAAAATAAAGAAGTCCTACAATCATTTGACAATCAAACAATTATAGGACTTCTTTGAGTAGAGGCTTTGCTCCTCTTATCTAACCTTTAGACTGATACCCTAGTCTAAAGGTTAGTGTGTGTGATTATTGTTTGATTACTTTGAGGTGCTTAGTACCTTTCGTAGAGGTTACATTAACGATGTATACCCCCGAGGCCCATGCGCTTAAGTCTAATCTGTGCGTGCCTTTATCTTCATTTTGGATAGCCAGAAGCAAGACACCACTAAGGTCTGTAACCTCAATACTGTATAGCTCAGTAGTACTTACACTTATGGTTACCTCTTGGTTAAATGGATTTGGGTATGCTGCTATCTCTAATGCATTTGGTTTTACCGTAAAACGTACAGAACGTATATCTGTATACTCATTTGCTCCATCGTAGTCTATCTGGTTAAGTCTGTAGTATGCTGTTTGCTGGCTTTTTGCAATGGTTTTGTCTACAAAACTATAGTCGGTAAGCTGGGTGGTGGTGCCGTTACCTGCTACCTTACCTACCCATTCCCAATGTATCGCATCGTAACTGCGCTCTACATCAAAATAATTATTATTCAACTCACTAGCAGTTTGCCAGTTGAGAAGCGCTTGGTGATTGTCTATGTATTTGGCTTCAAAATAAACCAACTCTACGGGCAATGCGGCACTCACAAAATGCACTCTCACACTTCCTGCAT
>DNBZ01000161.1:0-3362 GCA_003484585.1 Bacteroidota bacterium
TAAGTCTAAGATTAAGTCTAAGTCTAAAATAAGATTAAGATTAAGTCTAAGATTAAGTTTAAAATAAGTCTAAGATTAAGTCTAAGTCTAAAATAAGATTAAGATTAAGTCTAAGATTAAGTTTAAAATAAGATTAAGTCTAAGTTTAAAAAAGGCTACAGAGGTCTAAGATTCAACGAGCTATTATTTAATAGCTACCGTCATTTCACGTTTGCCATTGGCTCCGGGAGGGTTTTCTATAGTATACCCTGCGGCTATCAGATCTCGTTTTAGCTGGCCTGCTGCGGAGTAGGTAGTTAGTACCCCGCCAGTTTTGGTAGCCTGGTATAGCTTTCTGAAAATCTCGGAACTCCATAACTCAGGTTGTTTTTTAGGAGCAAAGGCATCAAAGAAAATACAGTCGTACTTATTGTTTTCTAGGCGTACGTATTCTAGTTTTTGTGTGGTTTTGTGTAAAGTGAAGTTTTCTGAAATTTTCACATTCGTTTCCCATTCGGCAGCATGCAGTTTGCTGAACAGTTCTTCGTCGCCTAACAATTGGCCGTAGCCTATTTTCTCTACTAAGTCAAAGGGTACCTGAAACGGTTCTAGGGTATGGAAGTAAATTTTCGTTTTGTTTTCTTTGGCATACTGAGCTGCAAGCAAGGCATTTAGTCCTGTACCGAAACCAACTTCCAGCACTTGTATATTACCTTCTATACGATCTAAGCCTTCTTGCAAAAAGACATGGCGAGACTCCGATATAGCTCCATTACGACTATGATATGTTTCGTCCATACTCGGTATGTAGAGTGTGTATTCACCTGTTTTGGTTTCTTGCAGTTCCATAAGGTGTCAAAGAAATAATTTTAAATTAATATTGCAGCCATCATGCAACCAAAAGTACTATCAATAATAATTCCTGTATACAACGAGGAAAAGACCATTCACTTCATACTTGATAAAATAAAACAAGTAGAGCTGATAGGAGGACTAGAAAAAGAGATAGTAATGGTGAATGATAAGTCGAGTGACAACTCTTGGGAGAGATTACAAACTTACAAAGCAGAAAATCCAGATATTAAGATTTCTCTCTTTAACCATGAGGTGAATAAAGGAAAAGGTGCAGCCTTGCATACCGGTATTAAAGAAGCCGTGGGTGATTTGATACTCATACAAGATGCAGACTTAGAGTACGATCCTTTTGAATACAATGAATTGCTTAAACCTCTAATGGAAGGACACGCAGACGTAGTCTATGGTTCTCGTTTTATGGGAGGAAAGCCACATAGAATACTTTTCTTTTGGCACAGCCTAGGAAATGGCATGCTCACGCTTATGAGTAATGCTATGACTAATCTAAACCTTACGGATATGGAAACCTGCTATAAACTCTTCAAGGCAGACATCATAAAAGGATTAAGCCTAAAAGAAAACCGTTTTGGTTTTGAACCAGAGGTGACGGCTAAGATTTCTCGTATACCTAATATCAGAATCTATGAAATAGGAATCTCATACTACGGTAGAACGTACGAAGACGGCAAGAAAATAGGATGGAAAGACGGTTTACGTGCTATCTATTGCATCATGAAGTACAATCTTTGGGCTAAGAATTAGTAGTTCGATAATTGATTTTTTGAAGAATAGAAAAGGACTTTCATTTTTCTAGTATTCCCCATTCTTTTAGTTCAACAAGCTTACACTATCTCCTTCTCTTTCTGAGCATTCACGAATAGCACATTGCCTATTTTATCATATCCAAGGAAGGTTTCATGTCCATCGTGTTTCACTTTTTCGTAACGGAAACCTACTATAGTTAAGTCTGCATCTCTAGACTTTTCATTGATCACCTCTTTATTGGTAACTCCTATGGCTTTGGGTATTATCTGTATGTTATTGGCAGATATAGGCAGTCGTCCGGTGCTTATCATCTCTAGCATCTTATCTCGTTGTTCTTTGAGCTCTTCTTCTGGATATACCGCAAATAGTTTTATCTGACCGCCTTTGCTCCAGTCTGGGTGACCTAGTATGATATAAGCTATGTAGATCATCAGGTTAGCGTTTTGATAGTCGCTACTCGTTATCCAGAGATGTATTTCATTATTAAATCCGAAATCTTTGTCACTACTAGAGAGTACACAGATATCGTAATTTACGGCTTTGGCCAGCCCAAGATGCTCTACTATTTCTTTGCATCCAGCTTCTTGATGTTTGTTAAACTCAAAAAGAATCATGTTGTTCTCTTGCCCACTGATACCCGGTAGTTGTAGCGTTTGCGAGATGGTGTTCATATAGCTAGGATTTACCATAGTATCTACATAAACACTACTGTCAGATATTTGAGCCATTTTAACTAATCGGGCATGGTCTCCCTCAGCTTTTTGCATAGTCTCAGTACTCAAGTACCCATCTATGTGATGTATGTAGGTGCCAAAACCTATTTTATGAGAGATCCATCGCAGTAAATCAAATGCAGCAAAACGATCGAAGGAATCTTTTGAAATAGCTACTACAGATGGTCGCCAAGCGTCATCCGTATTGGCTTTTCTTTTTTGTAAAAATACTTGTAAATTTCTACTTACCTGAAAAATAACACCGCTGAATATAGCTGCCATGTCGCCCTTTTTATTGTAAGAACTGAGCACCAGATAGATTACGGTCATCAGAATAATAGCCGCTATAGCATAGACGGTATTTATTTTGAACATGAGCCCAATACACATCACAGCACCTAGTAAAGATATATACCACTTGCTTTTAAATGAGGGTCTGTAGCCTGGGTTAGAAGCAAAGTTTTCGAAAAGTGAGATTAAACAAATAGAACCATAGGTCACCATAAAAAACATAGAGATAACTTCAGCTACGGCATTCACATCTCCCATAAGCACGAAGAAAAATGCGATAACACAGGTAACTAGAGAAGCATTCACCGGCTCGCGATTACTTGGTTTTACTTTACCTAACCATCTATTAAGTCTTGGAATAGGCACTATCTTATCTAGGGAAATAGCATTAAGAGTACGTGGAGCCACCATCACACTACCCAATGCAGATGATATAGTAGCAGCTGCAAGTCCTATAGGTATAATAGGCCACCATATAGCTATATCTGCCATTATCAATTGATTGTCTAGGTTTCCAAGTTCTGCGGCATTGGCACTACTACCCAGTTTGAAAGCGATGAAAATATAAATAACCATGCCAATAGTGGTGGCAGCTAATGTCCCTATAGGAATAGATTTTTTAGGATCTTTGAGATCGCCAGAGAGTCCTACACCAGCAGTCATACCTGTAAAGGCAGGGAACACAATTGCAAATATTTTAAAGAAATCTCCTTGGTCATTTATCCATCTAAAGGTGTCAGGAGCTTTAAATCCTTCTAC
>DNBZ01000161.1:3392-6612 GCA_003484585.1 Bacteroidota bacterium
GCCATACCGCTGCTAGCACCTTTAGTTAGCATAAGCCAAGAAAGCAGTAGTACGGAGATGATACCTATTACCATTTTGTTAATGGTAAAGGGAAGATTTTCATTGATATAGGGTAACATGGGCTCAAATGCCTCGGTAAATGCAATGAGGTAAAAGGCTACACTAATAGCTTGAGAGAGGTACAGTGCTATCCCTATTGCTGCACCTATTGTTAGCCCAAACGATCGGGAAATAATGAAGTACTCACCACCACCTTCTACCTTTTGGTTAGTAGCGATCTCTGCTAGAGCCATAGCTGTAGGTATAGTAACCATGTGGCCTATAATCACGATGGCTATGGTTCCATAAACTCCTACTTGACCTACCGAGTAGCCAAATCGAAGAAACATAATGGCTCCTAGTATAGTAGAAATAGCCGTTAGAAAAACTGGAGCTGTTCCAAATTTCCCCTTCGGATTTAGTGCGGTTGAAGCCATAATTAGAATATTCTTTCTTGAAACAAATGTGGTTAAAAAAGTCGCATGTTGTTAGAATATCAATAATAATATTTTAATTTTTCGGGTATTCATATAGCTTCTGTAAGCTTTTTGTAGATGAAAGGAAGTACCTAAAATGAGAATTAAAAAATTTGAATCTAGACTAGACTTTAGTATGAAGTCATTACTTGAGATACCTAGGAGCTGGCGGCTAACCTAGCTCAAGGCTTCCTTGTAGGTAGCTAAGCATAGTTCCCTTGCGGCCTTATGCTCTACTATTTCCTTTGGGTATGCAGCAGTGCCCCATTCAGGAATCCACTTCTTTATATACTCGTGCTGCTTATCAAATTTCTCTATCTGCGTATACGGATTAAAAATTCTGAAATACGGTGCTGCGTCTACTCCGCTGCCCGCTGCCCATTGCCAGCCACCGTTATTACTTGCTAGGTCAAAGTCTAGTAATTTGAGAGCAAAGTATGCCTCTCCCCATCGCCAGTCTAGTAGCAAGTGCTTGGTAAGGAAACTGGATACTACCATGCGTACTCTATTGTGCATAAAACCAGTGGTGTTTAGCTCTCGCATGCCTGCATCTACCATGCCATATCCTGTTTTTCCTTTGCACCAAGCTTTGAAATGCTCCTCGTTATTAGACCATTTTATCGCATCGTACTTAGGGCGGAAACTACCCTCTACTACATGAGGAAAGTGATGTAGAATCTGGATATAGAAGTCACGCCAAATTAGCTCATTCAGCCATTTTTCGCTGGATTTATTCCCCTTGCTAGCCTTGTCTCGTATGCTTATAGTGCCAAATCTAAAGTGTACCGAAAGTCTCGAAGTGCCTTCTATAGCAGGAAAGTTTCTTTGGTCTTCGTAGTTTTTTATAATGCCAAGTGTTGTGCTCTTCTTCGGAAAGGGCATGGAGTTTTTCTCAAATCCCATTTCTTCTAAAGAGATGATAGGAGATGGGTCTAGTTTTTCAAAGTTTTGGAAATATGCTGAGTTAGGGTAGGGCTTTAGATAGTAAGAACTGAGCTTCTGTTTCCATTTCCGGCTGTAGGGTGTGTATACCACATATGGAGTTCCATCGTCTTTTAGTATTTCATCCATCTCAAAAATCACGTGGTCTTTGAAGGTATGAAAACCTATATTCTGAGATTCTAATAGTTGCTCTATGGCAGTATCACGCTTCTTCGCATACGGTTCATAGTCCCTATTGGCATATACTGCAGTGGGTTGTATCTCTTTTATTATTTGCGGCCATAGTTCTGCAGGATTACCATAATATACTTTTAGGCTGCTGCCCAGCTCTTTTAGTTCGGTATTTATTCGTTGCAGTTCTGTATGTATAAAAGTAACTCTAGCATCCTTTTTGTCAGCTAGCCTATCCAAGATTTTAGTATCGAAAATAAAAATGGGTTGCACGCTAGAACCGCTTTTTAGAGCTTCATAAAGTGCTGCATTGTCATCCAGTCTCAGGTCTCTACGGTGCCAATGGATTACAGTACTCATAGTTCTTTTAAGGCCTCTTTAGTCGTTTTGTAGATATGAAATTTTGCGGCTTTTAGTTTAGGGGAAGTCACTCTGTAGCTATTGAGCAGTGTAGCAGACATTTCGCCTAGAGCTAGTTTTAGAAGGAATACAGGTATGTTAGGTAGCCAAGCTTTAGCTCCTACGTTTTGTGCTATATCGGCTATGAAATCATTCATTTGAAAAGGATTTTCACCCACGATATTATATACTCCAGGATTCATTTTATTGGCAAAAAGTTGCTCTACTAGCTTAGCAAATTCGTCCTTGTGCGTATAGTTGGCATACATTTTTCCATTGCCAAAGGCTGAGGCGATATAGAATTTAGCCACTTTGCCAAGTGTGGCATATACGCCACCGTTTTTACTGAGGTATAGACCGATACGTAGTATGCTCAGCTTAGCATTTTGGCCTATTGGCTTAGCTGCATTTTCCCAATCCTCACATAGTTTGGCCATAAAATCATCACCAGCAGGGGAGTCTTCCGTTAATTCTTGGTCACCACTATCTCCATAATATCCCATAGCACTTCCTTGGATAAAATGTTGGATGGGGATATTGTTCTGCTGAATTGTTTTTATTAGTAAATTAGTGGCATCTACTCGCGAGCTTATAAGTTCTTTCTTACGTTTATCTGTCCATCGTCCACCAATGATAGAGCTTCCGGCTAGATTGATAACATACTCAGTTCCTTCCCATGCTTTTGGGTCTATCTCTCCTTTGGCAAGGTCCCAGTTATATAGGTTTTGTGTAAAATCCGTAGGTCTACGGGTGAGAACCTTTATCGTATATCCTAACTGAGTAAGATGTGCAGCTACTTCTGAGCCTATGAGGCCAGTGCCACCTGAAATGAGGATGCTTGACATAGTATGCAAACATACTGTTTAACCATTTGTTTTTAATCCTGATACTTTTAAATCACTCATTTTTACACACCTTTGCAATGTGAATGGAACAACCTTGCAGATACGTGGATACCATTGTGATGCTTATGGACATGTGAATAATGCTCGCTACCTGGAGCTACTAGAAGAAGCCAGATGGAGCTTCTTAGAACCTGCGGTCAAAGAGAAGTTCTTTGATACTCGAGACCTACTTTTTATTGTGGTGAATATTAATATTTCATACAAAAAACCTCTGGTACCTACCCAGGTGGTCGACATAGAAATTACAGATGTAACCTATAATAATAAAAGTATGATTGTACGTCAAAC
>DNBZ01000059.1:0-159 GCA_003484585.1 Bacteroidota bacterium
GATACTCCAAATGAGGATAAGAAAAACAAAATATTCCTTCACTTATCTCTTAACTATCAAGATTGTACAGTGCTGTACCTCTTATAATATTTAACCATTCGGGATGTAGCTTAGTCCGGTTAAAGTGCTGGTCTGGGGGACCAGAGATCGGAGGTTCGA
>DNBZ01000059.1:191-8228 GCA_003484585.1 Bacteroidota bacterium
GTTCGAATCCCGCCATCCCGACAATGTTTATTTCACAATGTTTCACCTTTTTTCGAAGGCTTTCATTGTCAATAACTTAGCGTTTAGTTTCTTGCAAAGTATTTCAAAGTGAACCTATTTTCACCATAAAATGTTTCACCTATGCTTCACTTAAATCAACCAAATGTTTCAGATGAAACATTTTCGCTAAAAACCTTAACGGTTAATTGTTATCTCAGACCACTGAAATCTGGTGTTGGGCACTATCGACTTTATATTCAAATACTCTTCAATCGAACGAAGAGTGAATTGTCTACAGGAATCAGTTGTAAAAAAGGAGATTGGAACGCTAAAAAAGAGCAGTTTAATAAAAATACCATCCATAATCAAAGACTTGCAGTCATTAGAGAAAAAATTCTTAGAGCAAAAAACAAATTAGACGAATCAAGTAAATCATATGATGCTAGAGATATAAAAAAACTAGTTGTTGGATCTAAGCAGTCGCCTAGTAAACTTGTATCATATGTAGAGGAGTACATCTGTAAAAAAAAGAATCTAGGGCACACTTCTGTTGCTTCGCTCAAACTGTACAGAAAAACAGGATCTTATATAAAGGATTTTTTAATATCTATTGACCAAAAGGAAGTGTTAATGAAATCATTCAGTTTATCCGCTATATCTGCATGGGATGATTATCTAAAAGGAGTTGTTTGGAATGATAAAGGAGATCAGCTGGGGGTGACTACTATTAATAAGCATCACACTAGGTTGAAGACAATCTTTAATGATGCGATCAAAAGAGAATATCTTGAAAGAAACCCCTACAATAATTTTAGGCTTTCTTTTCCTCCAGCCAATAGAGAGTATTTAACAAGAGAAGAGTTAGAGAGAATCAAAGAAGTAAATCTTAATAGGAATGAAACCTTAGATAAGGTACGAGATATATTCTTGTTTTCTTGTTATACAGGTTTGAGGTTTGGCGATGCTATGGCCTTAAAGATGGAAGATATAAAAACAATAAATGGAGAACCGCACATAAGAGTAGATCAAATAAAGACAGGAGCAAGAAGAGAAATACCTCTACTCAATCCAGCAAAAGATATAGTTTCAAAGTATACTTGGTCGGGTGAAAGAACGGTATACCAAAAAATCTTACCCACGTTGACAAACCAAAGGGTGAATCAGTATCTAAAAGTCATTGCTGATTTAGCTTCAATTAATAAAAGGCTGAGTCACCACATAGCACGTCATACATGTGCTACTACCATCTTATTAGACAATAATGTGCCGCTAGAAGTGGTAAGCCATTGGCTAGGTCATATGAGTATCAAAACAACACAGATTTACGCTAAAATTTCACATTCCAACCTCAAAAAACAAAGTGATATACTTAATAAACTAATCTGAGAATAAATTGTCAGAACGAGTACAATAATTAGCACCATGGCTTCTTAGAATAATCACCTAACGTTTGGCTATGCGTAGTGCGGGATTTCAAAGCTCTGAACTTTCAATTTGGCACTTAGCTAAAGCTTTGTGTTTTGTTTTTATCTTTTCATTTTTAAAAGCTAAACCAAAGGTTTAGCGGTTTTTATTAATTGCTCCAAACTCTCAATTTAGCACTAAAACCCGCATTACGTATAGGTTCTGTTGGGCAATCGTTGTTTATTTTGTGTCTGGCAATTTTAGAATCATTCCTTTTCCTAAGGTTAAGCCATCAACATGTCCTGCTATTTCATTATCAGATGTTTTAACATGTATGTGCATATTAGTTGTGTGATGAGTGAAAATTGCATGATGTGAATTCGAATAGAAGCCTAACATTTCAACCTGTCTGTTTTGTATTGTTCCATGAAGTCCTGAACTTATGTGTTTTTCGTGCGAATGTTCCATATCTCCATCCTTCCAGTTAATTACGTGCCAATCAAATGATGTAGGCGTACCCTCTATTAAAAATGGGAATGGTTCATCTATTTGTATTTGATTTTCCTTAGCAGTTTGTTCTATGTAACTTTCTAATTGCTCATAGGTAAGGACATTATTAGGGATATTAATTGATTTCCATTTACTAACTGATGCATATACAAGAAGCGTTGCTTTTTTGTTAAATGAGTTATCAAAGGTTAGGACACTGTCAACAACCATTGTGTTGAATGGCTTACTGTCAAATATTTGGATTTCACCTTTGAGGTTTTCAAGTGCGCCAAGTGCGTAAAAATGTTCAGAAGTTTCAAAGTTTTTCAAATCAGCTTTTGCGGACACATCTCCTTTGTGCATCATATTCATTAACGCCCCCTCATACCCTACTTTAAAACCCGATTCATTAGAAGGCTCTGAGGAACAAGAAATGATAGTTACAAGTACTGTAAATAATATTATTAGTCTCATCTTTTTAATAATTTAGTATGCTGTTAATTTATCTATTTAAAAGTCAGTATTTGATTAGATACTGACTTTATTGTTGGATATTAATTAGGGTCTGAAAAATCTGGATTGCTTAAATATCCAGCATCAGAAAATGTGTGCAAAAATGCAACTAAGTCGGCTTTTTCAGTAGTAGTTAAATTTAATCCCCCCACGAAATGATTCATCTCAGAATCTAGATTTGGAGAACTTGCTACAACTCCACTGTTGTAGTGATCAACAACTTCCTCTAGTGTTACAAATCTACCATCATGCATATATGGAGCAGATTCTGCAATATTTCTAAGTGATGTTGCTTTAAACTTACCGTTATCTGTAGCTAGACCTGTTACAACACCTAGTCCTAAATCTGTAAATGTTGCATCTAATCCATTATTTCTGAATGAAGGATCACTTAATAAAGGCCCTGAATGACAATGGATACATTCTGCTGCACCAAAAAACAAGTTAAATCCATTTGTTTCAGAAGCATTGAGAGCAGTTGTAATTCCACCATAAAAGTATTTATCATAATCTGAATTAAATGATACCATAGACCTTTCAAATTGGGCTATAGCCTTAACAACCAATAGTGAATCAATTGTTTGTGTGCCAAAAGCTTTTTGAAATAAAGGAGGATACTTAGCGTCAGTCTGTAATTCAGACATTACATTTAACCATGTATCATTCAATTCTATTGGATTAACAACTGGGCCTAATGCCTGATCTTCCAAAGATACTGCTCTTCCATCCCAAAAGAACAAATCATCCCAAGCTAAGTTCGTAATAGCCATAGCCTGTCTGTCTCCTGTATTTCCTGTAATTCCTGTACTGAATTGAGCACTATCGCTAAAATTAAACTCCTGAAAATGACAACTTGCACACGACATAGTATTATCGCCAGATAATTTGTTTTCATAAAAAAGCTCCCTTCCTAAAGCAATCCCCTCTATTGTAAGAGGATTGTCTTGAGGATGAGGCATATTTCCGATTATTGAAGCGCTAATCCAGTTAGGGACTGTAACCATAGTTGGTGTAGGGTTAGCTATTCCGCTTGATGTGTATGGTGTGATATCATCTTTATCTTTGCTACAAGAAAAAACGAACACAGCAATTAGCACTAGGCTAATTACTATATTTATTGTTTTCATCTGTTTATAAATTAATTTTTAATAAAAGTTGAACTATATTCTCCAATTTTTATAACATAATTACCTTTAGGTAAATTCTCTATATTGATAGTTTGAGAATTACTTTCTATAACTTTTTTTCCAAGAAGGTTGTATATTTCAGAGGTGCCTTTTAAACCTTCAATAGTTAATATGTTAGAGACAGGGTTCGGGTATATTTTATATTCAACAGTTTTATTTTCATCAATTCCTGTTGTGATAGGTAAAACTGTAATTTTACCCCAATTATTAGTGTTGCCAGGATTTGTTCCACAATGGAAATAATATGTTCCTGCTGTATTTAATGCAAACGTTGTTGAAGGGTTGGAAGAGGTTACTGTTTGTGTTGAAAAAGTAATTGGTGTAGAAATTTCTCCTGTTTGCCATCCTTCTGTCATTGGATGAGAACCACCACTACCATGAATAAAGTCGATTGAATCACCAACGTAAACGGTTAAAGATTTATCATTTGAAGAAGGTGCCGTTACAATTCCCGAATGTGCGATTGTCATACTTGGATTTTGGCCAAAAGATAATACTGAGGTTAATAGTATTGCTGTAAATAATGTTATATTTTTCATATTTTTTTGATTTAATATTTTTAATTAGATTAATGTAAGAAAAGCCGATACAATTGGAATTGTCGGCAATAAAAAAGAAAATAATTAGGTATCAAATACGAAAAGCCTGTAACTGTGCTAAATCAGGGTTGAATAAATCAGGATATAAATGAGACCTTGAGAGGTTCTTGGGGAAGTCAGAAAATAATGTAACCCCATTTGTAGTTGGAGTAAGAATAAAAACAGGTGAGAAAGCAATAAATTTCGTTTCTTGAGATACTACTTTATTTCCTATAAATTTGAATCTTAAATCAAAAGTGTCTGTCTGTCTTTTCTTATTGTTTTTTTCTGAATTCTTATCACATTTCTTAGCTGAATAAGGACAAGTTTTAGGCTTGGAAGTATATTTACAGGGAGGAACTTCAGCTCCTATTACCCATTGTTCACCTTTAGAACAGTAAGTGTGTGAAATAGTGACGCCATAACTCATCATCAGCACAAAAGCTGAGAGAAGATACGTTAACATTATTTTTAATATATGTTTCACAACCTCAAAGATACATTTTTTTATTTGGTCTAATGTTGCCTCTTTATTTTCTAACGCACTTATTGCATCGTATACCTCAGGGTAATCCCAAAATCCGTAAGTGCAGAAGGGAAGGAATTACTCGTCACTGGATTATTCGCATTTCTATTATAGAACATTCTGAAGTTTAGAGAGTCATTAATTTTGTAATCTATAGATGGACGTATGCTCACTGTTCTAATACCTGCTGTGGGTATGTAAGAATCTAAACCATCATTTCCTTCCAGCTTTCTTACTACAGTTATCCCATCTCTGATGGAGAAATCAAATCTGATATTCAAATCATTACGCAGAATTACTCTCTTTCCTTGAAACTTTAAAGGTAAACGAAGACCCGTAGTTCTAAAACCAGCTCCGATCACATATTCCTTATTACGCACCTCTACTAAATTTGCGGTAATTACATTTAGTTGTAAATTTCTGTCTGTTTTAAATTCAAACTTAGCGGTGATTCCATCTTTAGTCGTAACGTCTATACCTATAAGAGGTGTAAGTCTCTCTACTATCGTTACTCCACTTTGATACAGGTACTGAGTGGTAAGGTTCCCCCCCCTAGATAGTTCATCCGTACCATAATCTAGTGGACGCTGAAACGAGCCAATAGTTAAAGTAGAAGAATAGGCGTGTGATATAGATATATTGCTAAAGATGTCTTTAAATACATCTAACTGACCTAACCCATTATACGTAAATCTCCAGTTAGGTACTGGTATTTTTCTGAACGGAGTAAGAGCTACGTCATTAGCATTTTTGCCACTATAAGCAGCTATAAATGAGTGCAGAAGCACCTCTTGATGTTTGTTGCTAAATCCTGCAGGGAAGCTTGTAGAATCATCTATCATACCAAGACTATCAGCATACATATTTGCATAGATACCATCGCCTGTGAACTCTCTATTCTGCAAACGTTGTGCTATTGTAAGTCTATTGTCCTTAAACTGATTAAACGCCTCAGAAGAATAATCATCTTCTAGCTTATCAAACATAGTATTCCAAGTTCCAAAAGAAGTACTAAAAGTTCCAATCTCTGTAAATATCTGATCTTCGAAATCACCTGCTGCTTCTGTATATCTAAAGTTACTATTGGTGTTTAAACTTTGACGCTTGTTGAAACTTATACTAACACGGAACCCTTTGAATGGCTCTACGGTAGCCGATCCATTTAAGTCAAATGCATTGAGATTAATATATCTTGATATCTGGTTAGAGTCGGTAGTTAAAAACCCGTTTCTGGCTACATCAAATCTAAAGTTCTCATCTTGATGACCTAATACAAAAGGTAGCCCTGGGGTATTATGCTTAAAGTTTTGGCCGCCATAATCTATGCTCTTGGTGAAACCTGGCAGCGTCGTACCATCCGTTTTATTTATTCCTACCTGAGCTTGTTTTAGCATCATCAGTAGCTGGAAAACTGCACGAGTCCCTTTACTTATTCCCTCTTTTTTCTTCTTTTCATCTACTAGCTCATCCGCATCTTCGTCCACATCTTTATTGGGTCGTTTAGGTGGCGGAGGTCTATTGATTTTTTGCAAGAATTTAGACTTGTTATAGAGCGACATAAAGTTCAGACTCGCATTAGCCCCAAAGGTTCTAGAATTCTGTATTGTATTACCCAGCGTAGGTGACGCTGGCGGGGCGTTTCTCCACTCATAGTTGGCACTATACCTAGTAGTTACGGTAGTCCAGTTTAGTAATGATATTTTACGAAGTGGCAATGTATAGTTGGCATTTACCGTTTGGTTAAAATTATTCATTCTACCCAGTTTTCGGAAATTATCCCATACTTCTTGTTTCTTTTCTGGTGTGTTGAGATCACCCTCCGGCTCTTCTATCCACGAGTTAGCATTAGCTGCGTAGTCTATAGACAAGCTTTTAGTTAGGTTCCATTTCCAGCCATACACTCTATTTATGCTAAATGTCTTGTCATACAGCACAGGTACTATAGACTTAAAGTTGTCATTATCTCTATTCATCATTTCAGAATAGCGTCTGTCTACATCTACTCTAAAGTTCATATTTGTAGGTTTTAATCCAATATTAAAATCTTTGATTAATGTTAATCTCTTAGACTTTATTTTAGTCCTGAAGGGCTCCCAATATTTGGATTTAGGGGAGAAGTTATATCCTAAAGACGACTTATAAGTCTTCGCATCATTTCTCTCTATCACCTGCGTTCGTCTAAAAATACGCTGATAGGCAAAAGATGTATTCCAGTTTTCTATATCATAGAAATGCGGATTATCTCCAGAAGTAGCTGTTCTGTTTTTCTTTACGTTAGTAAAGTTTAAGCTATATCTAGAAGTATAGTCTTGTGCAGCACTTTTTATCTCGTCCTTATCAGCCTGTGTCTCCGCATTATTAATAGCCGTACGAAGCAAAATATCTGGATTAAGTGGATAGTACTTTGGATTAATAATCTTTTCACTATAGCCAATAAACATAGGTACACTGATCCCAGATTTTTGAGGAAAGAACTTGCCTAGCTCTACATTAGATGCTATATCATACTGTATCTCCTCGTTCAGGTTTCTTTCGTTTAACTTCTTGTCTATCGCACCAAAACCAATAGATTGATAATTTCCAGAAACCGTAACATTGGCAAAATCTGCTAGCTTAGCTACCATTCTCGCATTAGCACCATAGCCCCCTTTGTTAGCAAAATCTACTAGGCGTAACTCATTGAACCATACTTCGGCACATAGAGCATTGGTACTGCTAGTTGCCGAATTTTTAACTCCTAATAATATCGTTCTCACATTACTAAGATCTGGCAGTCCTGTAACACTTATCCTATGACCGTTTGGTAAAACCTTTGTATAATATCTATTGGGGCTTCCACTTTTATCTGCTTCTCTTTCTAGCTTTACATCATAAAAACTCTGTAGCTCTACGATAAGTTCATTCTCTGTAGGCCAAACTACATGAGGATCGGCATTGCCTTCTGGCGATATATTAAGGGGTATTTCATATTGGTAGAAGTTACTTTCTAAGTCTGTTCCTATTCTCATAATAGCAATAGCATCTCCATTTTGAGCTGTAGGGGACTCAGCATGTACGAACATTTTGAGTGTCTTATAATTTCGTATATCGTAGTCTAGCGTGCGGTATGCACCACGAGCATCGTCTTTTTCTAAGTTGCAAACTGCTATAGATAGAGATTGCTCATTTTGCTGCACATTGCCTACTTGTGTAGGATCTACTTCTCTACTAAAACCAGGAGGCACTACGTAAGCTATTGGGGTACGCTTACTATTCTCATTTACATTAACAGTAGATACCACTAATTCGGTATCGTCATTTGGATCTACAGGAGGGCCTACTCTCGGTGGAAACTTAAGTG
>DNBZ01000134.1 GCA_003484585.1 Bacteroidota bacterium
CTCCAAGTAGGTGTAGCCATTGGCATAAAAGGCACGGCATACACTACACTGCCATGTGCAGCCGTACTGCTCACACAAGCTCCAGATGTATCGCCTCCATCTCCACATATACGAGCTGGCAGACATAGACCTACAAGCTGGATAGCCATCACTATAACCGAAGGTAAGCACAGACAAATCCGCAAAATGACTGCCAAGGTAGGCTATCCAACTATGCGTCTGATCCGCATACGAATAGGAACTATAATGCTTGGCAAAATAGACGTAGGTAACGTAAAAAAAGTAGCGAGTTTCTAAGTTTTGTTTGATTCGTACAGGATAATAGGGAATAAGACATTTTGTTGTTTAAAAGCACGTTGCAGCCATTTAAAGTGCTTGCGAATATTCTTTTGAGCTGCCTAAACCATATCCTTCTGTCGAAACATTATTTTTATCAATTCATGAAACTTTAAATATTTGAACTTAGCTTAAAATCATTATTTTTGGAATTAATATGATAAAATTATCTCTTTCAGTTTTACTAGGACTTACTTTGGTGATGGGCTGTTCAAACTCAGATAAATCAGGCAATTTCGTTAATGCCATAGGTGTAAAGGATTCCTCTGCAGTTCTATTTCCAACAAGTGGACATAATACCCAAAATTTTAAAGAAAGATTAAAGGCGATAAATAGCGAAAATCAAGAGTGTCTTGACAAAGGGATAGCGATGCTTGGTTGTTCATACAATTATTATGGCGAAATTGACAGCTTGCTAAACCTGGTGTATGTTGATATCCGACATAGTATGACTAAACAGGAAACGCTAGACCTAAAAGACGAACAACTTGTATGGCTTAAGATAAGAGATAAAGAATTTGTCAGAATTGATAACGAAGAAACAGAATTAGGAGAAGGGGGGTTTATTGAGTCTAGGATACGCACTAATGATGATGTTATGGTGAGGACTATGGAGAAAGCACAGTTTGTTATTAAGAGAATTGAATACTTAATTGACAAGTATAAATCGGAGTTACTAAATTAACCGTTTTACGCTTTTTAGCCTAGAGTTACTCCACCACTACTCTCTTTATATCATACGCTAAGTTATCTGTAACCACACCTACGAAATAGGTGCCTGCTGCCAGCTTAGCGATATTCAGTTTTTTGGTACTCGATTTTCCCTTGAGTTTTTCGCTTAGCACTACTTGACCTTGCACATTGGTGATTTCTACCACACAGCAATCATGCTTATCTGCGAACTCTATAGTAAGCACATCATCTGCAGGATTTGGATAGGCTCTAAACTCAGCTTTAGTAGTAGATATGCTACCACCACTTGCAAGATTAGCATCATACATAGCTAGTGCGTATTGTCCTTTTTTTAGTTTGGATATAGCGATGGATCCTCGCTTATCGAATAACGAACCTGTATTTTTAATGTAGTCCGGGGCTACCTGCCAAGGCATAGATGCAGTAGCTCTATACAGTAGCACTAAGCTATCTTCTGTGATACGTATCAGCTCATTGTCCAAGTATCCATACTCCGGCGATGGAGTGGTAAGTCCACTATAGATAAGTTCTGAGCTTAGTTCTGTATCATCTCCCCAGATACCGTCTACCGTCCAGTAGCGTTGGCGACTGATTACTGCACCTGTAGGTACACCAAATGTGCCGTCTGCAGGTGCCCAGTGATGCTCTATACGGAGCAATATAGAATCTGCATTCCCTGCATCGTAAGTAATTTTTCGCATTAAGCTCTGCGGCATTTCTACCTCACCACTTCCAGATAGGCTAGCCCAATCGGTAGTCACTGCATCACTTATTTTATCTTCAAAATCAAACGCCCAATACACGGGTTCAAATGGGCAAGCTACTTTAAAAGTTTGCTCATTATTCATAATCATAACCTGAGCATCGTACCTCTCCCAGCTAGCGGAGAATGCAGTAAGTGCAACTGCTACGTTTTGATATTTCACCTCATTAAACCTGGGAGTTTGTTTTATACGAACATTATAAAAACCCTCTTGCTCCAGCACCCAAAGTATATCGAAATGAGCAAAACCCGCTTCTTTTATCCATTGATTAAAAAATCCACTTAGGCTATACGGCGTATATTCATCGAAGAAGCGAAGCATATCCTCGGTGCTCACATCTTGAAACTTAAACTCTTGCTGAAAACCCGCACAAGCAGCAAAGAATGCAGTATCGCCCATCATACCTCTGAGCGTATGCACCATATCTGCACCTTTATTGTACACGTGTCTGCCGTAGGTATTGGCATGTCCTATGCCACTCACTGGCAGTATAGCTCCGTCTTGCACGTGTGCAAATTGCAGTACCGCTCGGTGATTTTCTTCTATATCTTCATTATATCTAGCACGCCCGTATACCGCTTCTAAAAATATTCTTTCTGAGTAAGATGCCCATCCTTCATTGAGCCACATATCTTCTTGTGTTCTGCATGTTATGGTATTGCCCCACCAGTGGTGAGCCAACTCGTGAGCATACAAAGTCTCAGATGTTTTGCTTCCATTTGCAATAGCATATAGCGGATAAGCAATGTTGGTAGCGTGCTCCATAGCTCCACTATTGAAGGGTACACAATTAAACCCTATTCTATCAAAGGAATGAGCACCATACACCTGTTCAAATCGCTCTATACAAGCCGGCAAATTTTCGAAACTACTCCGTAGGTTAGCAGTGTCTTTGGCTAGAGAAGTTAGTATTACGGGAATATCATTTACATTCATTACGACCTCCTCATACTTGGCTATGGCCACAGATGCTAGATAGGTTGGGATAGGCTCATCCATAGTCCACTTAAAAGTGGTCGTTTGGTCGCCATTGTCTATTGTTTCTGTCAAATATCCATTAGCATACGCCTTGTAACTAGAGTCTACAGTCACATTGGTATAGTAAATGGCTCTATCCGTAAAATTATCAAAACACGGAAACCAAGCTCTCCCAAAGTTGTGCGGATCAGATGCAAAACCTACTCCCAGATTAAAGGCATATTCGCCTGTAAAATAGAAACCACCCCACTGAGG
>DNBZ01000359.1 GCA_003484585.1 Bacteroidota bacterium
GAATCTACTTTTATGGTAGAAATGGTAGAAACGGCCAGCATACTGAATAACCTAAGTGACCGAAGTCTAGTGATACTAGATGAGATAGGACGTGGCACCAGTACTTTTGATGGGGTGAGCTTAGCGTGGAGTATAGCCGAGTTTCTAAGTCAAAGCGATGAAAAGCCCAAGACACTATTTGCAACGCACTACCACGAGCTCAATGAACTAGAAAGTGCCAACGTAGGCGTAGTAAATTACTACGTGAGTACAGAGGAGAAACGAAACAAAGTAATCTTCCTACGTAAAATGAAGAAAGGCGGTAGTGAGCATAGTTTTGGTATTCATGTAGCACGTATGGCTGGCATTCCTAAGAAAGTGCTCAAACGTGCCGATCATATTCTGAAGCAACTAGAAAGCGACAGAGCGAGTATTAGCACCAAAGATTCGATAAAAAAGGTACAAGACCAAAACTACCAATTGAATTTATTTCAAATAAATGACCCTAAAACTGCAGAGCTTCTGCAAACCATCGATAAATTGAACATCGATAGCCTCACTCCTATTGAGGCTTTAATGAAATTAAATGAAATTAAACAATTACTGGAGGACTAAGGCTCTCACTTTTAGCTTGTTGTGTGCCGTTGGAGTACACGCACAGCACTCTTGGATTTACATGGTAGACAAGTGTGATACGGAGCAAGACTACTTCACTACCCCAGTCTGTGACACGTATATAGACCAGCTCCTACAAAAAGGTGTGTCTATAGTCGGCTCTAGCAAATGGCTCAATGCCGTTTGCATTGCTGATGCAGATTTGGGCAAGATTACGGACTTATCCTTTGTGGCACACACAAAGTCCCTAGGTCAATATACAACAGAAGAAGCACGCACAGACGAGGATTTTAGCTACGGACAAGGAGATTGGCAGATTGAGATGATGAATCTACATCGCTATCACCAGCTAGGTTTTACAGGAAAAGGTGTGACTCTTGGCATATTCGATGGAGGATTTTGGAAAGTAGATAGTCTTCCCATTTTCGACTCTATGTGGGCCAATAATCAGATAACAGCCGCTTTTGATTTTGTAGACAAAGACACCCTACGATATAACGAAAGCACACACGGAATGCAGGTACTTGCTCTCGCAGGAATCAACTATCCAGATAGTATGGTAGGTGCCGCTCCTGGAGCTAATTTTGTGCTAGCACGTACGGAAAATACCTATTCTGAGACACACTTAGAAGAGCTCAATTGGCTCAGAGCAATGGAGTGGGCAGATAGTGTAGGCGTAGATATTATTCATAGTAGTTTGGGTTATTCGCTATTTGACACACTTCAAGGAGACTATGCCTACCAAGACATGGATGGCAATAGTACCTTGATAACCATAGCAGCAGAAACTGCAGCCGATAGAGGAATATTCATCACTAATAGTGCCGGCAATTCTGGAGATGATCCTTGGTTTTATATTACCGCTCCGTGCGATGGTAAAAACGTACTCTGTGTAGGTGCTGTAGATAGTTTTAGGCAGATTTCTGACTTTAGTAGCAGAGGACCAAGTGCAGATGGACGCACCAAACCAGATGTAGTAGCGATGGGTCGCAGCAATACTATTCCAGATCCAGCAGGAATACTAAGACGAGGAAGTGGTACATCCTTCTCAGGACCGCTGGTAGCTGGTCTAGTAGCATGTCTCAAAGGAGCACATCCAGATAAGACAAATGCTCAAGTATTTGATGCCATACTGCAAAGCTGCGATAGATATACTACTCCCGACAATGAATATGGAAACGGTATTCCAGATGTGTTAAAAGCGGATAGTGTATTAACAGAGATGCCTGTGTTAGGTGTAGACGAGCTGAAGCCGTTGGACGCTATGGTATACCCTAATCCTGTGAAAGATATACTCACCATACGCACTACTCCCGGAGCAGCCTATACCCTACTCGATTATCAAGGCAGAATAGTACAAGAAGGAACGCTACACAACCTGATCAATTTTGTGGATGTGAGTGACAAGATGAGCGGAGTGTATTATCTGGAGGTGAGGAGAGAAGCTCGATTTAAGGTGGTGAAGGTTTTGGTGGAGTGAGACAGCCCCGATTACTAATTGCGTTATTAATACTATATCTTTGAGACATAATCTGTATAATTAAGCCAGAATGAAAAAACTATTTTTACTATCCTTATCTCTATTTACTGTCGCTATTAGTTGTAATGGTCAAATATCCTTTGACACCACGTATCACGAGAATCTGAATGTAGATGGCAGTCAATTTGGCTATGAGTATAAGTACTTTCTGACAAATAATGCAGTAGACCCGGCAGATACAGTATTTCAATGGACCATTACCTATAAGATAAAACAAAAAGATTGGTATGATGCTGTAATAGTTCCGCTCAATAGTTACTCAGAACCTATAGACACGTATGATTTCCATTTAGCAAGTGACTCTGAATGGTTTGCTAGATTAGAATTTTCTAATTTTACAACTCTAGGTTATGGAAGAATGACACTAAAAGTGACTTCGAAACTGCATCCCAATATTTGGGACACTGCAACGCTAGTAATCCAAACAAGAAACCCAGTATCTATAGAGCAACCTAATGAATTTGATTTTGATGTATATCCAAACCCAGTATCAGACTATCTAAATGTAAAATCGGAACCAGGAGCTACCTACAAGCTAACTAATATGCTAGGTAATAGCGTATATGAGGGGACGCTTTACCAGCGTAATAACGTCTTAGATGTGAGTGACTGCACTAGCGGAGTGTATTATCTGAAGGTGAGAAAGGACAATAGTTCTAAGGTGGTGAAGGTTTTGGTGGGTTCTCGATAATATTTGCAAAAGGCAAATTACTCGAACTGACAACCAATAAAGAGTCTCAATTACAATTATTCTTTTCTTGTTCAATGAGAAACCCCCAACTACATCGGGTGGCAGTGAAACATAATCTCCTTGGTCTCCTTGGCACCATCATGGTCTGTAAGTGCATCTATAGTTAGTTTCATATCACTGTGGTGCATTACGTCGTTCTTCCACGCTTGGTGTATATGAAAAGTGTTTCCATCTTCGTGTGCGTGTTTTGAGAAGACTACGCTATCCATACTAGTATTGGTAATAGTAATCTCGTATCCGTGCATCTCATTTTCCCAACTTATCATTCCATCAATATGTACGGTATCTCCATTGCCATACATTTTACTAGCCTCAGGATTAGTAAATGAGAAGTTCACAGTAGGATCTTCTGGTGTAGTAGTTTCGTCATCCTCTTTGCAAGATGTAAGAGTGATAGTAAATAGTGCTATTAAAGCGAAAAGTGTTTTGTATGTTGTGTTCATTTTTATTTATTTTTAATGCGTTGCTCTGCAACACGTTCTTTTTTAGTCTCATAGTTGCACTGCAACCAAGTCTACTTGTTAATTATATATACTATTTGTGCTTGACAATTCACCTTTGGGGTAACGTACCCTTGAGATAAGTTGCTAGCTAGAGGAATTTTGTAGTTCATTCGGAGTCCTAGATTTCCTCTGTATATATCTAGTCCTAGAGGCAGAGAAAGTAGTGATGCTCCACTAAATTGCTCTTGTGTATTGTACTTAGTATTCACTATATCCTTAGTAGTGTTAGCATAGTTCACACCTATCTGTGGCACGTACATCTGCTTCCCTTTTTTCCACTTATAAAAACCAGTAAGTGTAGCATCTAACTGATTACCATACTTATAGTTCCTGTCGTTACCCGTGGTGAGGGTATAGTTTCCTTCAGCGTTTATTCCATAGGTATTTTTCACATACGTGAAATTACTTGTAAATAGAGCATCGTAACTTCCAGTACCCGTTTGTAGATTTGGGACTAATTGTCCATTGGTTACTACGTCATAATCGCCTGTAGGTAGTTTTATACCACTTCCTACAAACCATCGTAGCGTTGTTTTTTTGATAAGTAAATAGTTAGCCATAAGACTAGCATCACCTATCCCATGGATCTGGTATGTGTTTTCGGTATCGGTAATGTTTCGGCTGTGCAATGGCATAAATGCCATTATTTGTATGCGATCTGTGGCAGCATATCTTCCAAAGAGCTCGGCAGTTTGAAAGGTATTGGTACCTGTAACTGTAGCTTCCGAAGAAAATAACTTAGGATGCTCAGTGGCAAATGTCCGAGCTCTATAGCTTAGTCCCACAAAGTGAAAATCACTATTGGGTAAAAAACCTATGCCAGACATAGCACCACCACTTCCGCAGACATCACACGCTAAAACATTGACAACACCAACAATGCAGAGCATCATCGTTGTTATGTTTCTCATTGATGTTTTTTGTTAAAAAAATTAAAGTATTAAATGTAAAAAGGGTCTAGAAATACGAGCTATGCTGCTGGCGGATGATCTATCGGAGGATTGTAACCTATTACGCGGCCAAAGCTCCAAAGAGGAACAAAATTGGCTGTCAAAGCTTGCAAAGCGAGATTATCAGAAGTGTCTTGTGGCAGCACAAAGTGTATTAGCTCTAATTGTACATTGGGTTTTGGACTATCACCGTCTTCATTGGAACTTTCTGCTAACTGTAGCTTTTGTGCTAGTTGGCAGTTACCATCACACTTATTGTCTACTACTTCTTTTTGCTCACAAAGCTCAGTTGCTATGTATTTTTGATTTGATTCGTACCACACAATAGCACTAATCTTAAACATGAGACTAGCTGTGAGTACAAAACAAAGTGATATGGCGACTATGCGTCTCAATTTATGCGTCAAAGCTAAGATTCTCTTTACAGTGCAGCAATAGTGTGGGTCATTTTAGTCCCTGATATTGGTCATTATTTATAATAACTTTGGCAGGTATAGGGCATTGTTAAATAAAACATCTGTTGTATTAGTTCAATATAAAGTTTATTTAT
>DNBZ01000028.1:0-1482 GCA_003484585.1 Bacteroidota bacterium
CTATTCTTCCAGTCTATTGGGTCGGTAACAAAACCGCTTTCAACAGGGTTGTTAAGTATATAGTCTATTTTTTGTTGTATTACTTTTTCACTCCATAATTCTATTGGTTTATTGTGTTGCTGCTTATTATCTTCCTACTCTTGTTGTCACGAGCGGAAAGCTCTCGCTATCGAGGTTCTAATTAGTCAGCTTAATAAGTTGAGAGCCTCTAAGAACTATTAATACTAAACTTCCTTTTTTTTAATTTATGAAACACTTCTCTGAGATTGTAAATTCCTATGGCTAATAACTCAAACGCATTACAAATTTAGTTTGATTGGGATTTTGACTTATCAGCATCTATTTGTCTTGAATATTCTTGAAGTTGAATTTAAGCCATAAAAAAAGTCCGCAAAATTAATTGCCGACTTTTAAATTTAAAACTAAAGTATTAACTATTTTTTAAGCACTCTTTTCATTGTAGTGTTATTGATTTGCAACATGTAAACACCTGTTTCCAAGTTGCTGGCATCAATATTTACCTTCGTTTTATTAGCCTTTTGCTCTAATATTTTTTGCCCTAATGGGTTGAAAAGTGCGATAGAGTTAATGACGTCTGAAGACGCAACAGTCCACTTAGAGTCCGTTGGATTTGGGTATACAGTCATGCTATTAATTTCTATAGAATCAACTCCTAAAGTTTCTATGACATTTACCGTACGTGTCACTTGAACAGCTTCATTGCCAGCAGTATCACTAACTGTGTATGTTATGGTGTGAGTTCCTACAGTATCTGTACTAGCAGTTGGTGGTTTCGAATAACTATATCTAATATGTTCATCTACCTTAGAAAAAATATAATCACTGTGGGAAGTATTATCATGTGGGAAATATATTCTAAGATTGTCTGATAAAGGGATATATCCGTGATCTGCTAATAATGTACCATCTTGAAGTACAAAACTTACGTTCCCTGAATTATTATAAAGATATCCTGTTTCTTCTATCCCTGAATTTACATCCACAATTTTAACTATTGGTCCGTTAGCCCTTTGCCCCCATCCGTATATTTTATTGTCCGTTAAACCTAAATATTCTGATCCTGCACCACTAGCTATTCCAGTTCCAAATGACTGTGTAAGATTGTTGTTTGATACAATCTGCACCCCTTCTGAGAAAAAATCTACCCAACGAATTGTTGTTTGTTCGGAAAAAATAAATGGGCTTTCAGTTATAATAGAACCTGTTAGATCTCCGTCATAATTATCAAATGCAGTAGCACCTGCATCAGAATACGTTGCACCAACTTCAACAGTCTCTGGATCATTTCCCAATAGACTAATTACGGGAGCATTACAATCACTCGCTGTATCGCTGAGAAGAGCAAATGTCCATCCTGATGTACTTCCTAAATCCTGACTATTTGGACCTGCTATGTAGCTCGCTAGTCCAATTGCTGAAACATCTTGAATTCTAATATAATCTGTACACACCTCTCCACTA
>DNBZ01000028.1:1604-3819 GCA_003484585.1 Bacteroidota bacterium
TTTCCATCAAAAGTAGCACTGTCTCCAAAGGTAGCTGTGCCACCTATATTAATAGAACCGCCGAAAATTCCTATGTAGGGTCCAGGACAAGAAAAATTATTTGTTACAATGATCTCACCACCACCTCCATTACGCTTTAAGCCCTTGGTAGAAGTTATATTATTATAGGTAGCACGTCCATTATTCCAAGTATAGAGCTACCCTTTATTATCACCTGTAGGAGAAAAGTTTACATTGTAATAGGTGAGGTCCCATCCATTACTTGTGTTATCTTCACCTTGAAGAAACTGACCGTCAGTTAGATTTATAGTAGAGGTGCCTGCAGCTAAGGTAAAATTAGTCGTTGCTCTCACATTCCAGTTCCCATTGCCAACTATATTGAAGAATGAACTCCCTAAAGTTAAAGCACGTACATTGAAATGATTACTATTGAAACTATTAACATTTACAGTATGACTATTTGTATTTAAAGTCCCATAATTTAGATCAATCGAGGAAGCTGTTAATGGATCTTGTAAAGTCCACGCCCCTCCAATACCATTAAAGAACAGACCCCCCCAAAGCGTGTCCAGCAGTCGTTAGTGTTTGACCAGTTGTTGTCGCCTCAAAATTTATATTAGGAGTACTCACAGTCATTTCGGATACTAAATTTATAGAGCCATAAAGGAGTAATGTCTTCGAATTACCATTGAAGTTAGGACTATTGGTCACGCCCGTAAAATCAATATTATTACACACTAAATTCTCGCTGTCCAACGCAACTACTTGTCCAGTAAAATCAAAAGAATTGGCATCGAAATAAACGTTGTCTAAAGATGTTGGGATTTGAGTGTGCATATCTGTTCCGCCTGAAGTTGTGGACCAATGGGTTATATCTGACCAGTTTCCGTTGCCACCAATCCAAAAATAGTCAGTTTGAGCGAATCCATTAAAGAATGTTAGTGTTAAGAATAGTGTAATAATGTTCTTCATAATGAATGTTTGTTGTTTGTAAAGTATTAAACAAATGTAAAAACCCTCTTGTTTTTTCTCCAGCTGCCTTCCCCTTTCTCTAAGTTCATTTATTAGGTTTTAGCAACGGATTATTTTTTTAACACTCTTCTTTCCAAAGATCGCAATCACATCAATATACAAGTCTTAAATTTTTAATAGCTTATATTTTACGTTTGATCGTCAAATTCGGTTTTTAATTGATTAATTAAACCATAACTTCAGCTTTGGAATAGGTGTAACTTTTGGTTCAGCATCCTGAGACTCTGTTGGGTCAGCTACATTTTTGATTTGGTTGCTCTAAGTACTTACAGTAGCACTTAATACAATATCTTAGGCATGAGATAAAGAGACCGTTAACATCGTAAGGAAAGTGTTCTTAAAATCCTTTTCATTTCTTAATAATTTTAAAGGATTGTGTTTTGTTCTTTTCCGTAGTGACTTTTAGGATAAACGTCCCGCTAGCCATGTTACTTAAATTGATTTGGTTTTGATTGGTTGCTTTTACTTTTCTACCCCTCAGGTCAAAGAGTTCAGCTTGTAGTATCTTTTCTGCTTGAATGTAAATACGATCGGCTGTTGGGTTAGGGTATACAAAGATGCTACTTCTAGTAGGATTTATGTCTTCAATCGCAAGTGAAGTTCCATTAGCACTAGCGGTAACAGCTTTAAACGACACAGCCTCACTAAAGGTATAACTAACAGTATTATTATCCATATTTACATTTCCTTCGTAGGATGTCCAGCTATCGTCATTGGCTTGCAATTGAAGAACAAGGTCACTTTCTACAATTCCAACAAGTTCCCCATCAAGATAAGAGAAGACAAGACTCCCGGTAAACCCAGAGAGTAAATCCAGCGAACTGTATACACGAGAAGCGGAAATATTGGCTTCCGAACCAATAGTCTCAGGCGAACGTGATACGCTATTATTAGAAATTACATAAGTCTTAGACGGAGCAATCTCCAAACCATCAAGAGTCACAGAGCTTCCAGAAGCAATGGAAACTGACGATCCTAAATTGACGGTTAATATTTGACTAAAAAGAAAATGAGACGTAAAAAATCCAAAAAGGATGAGTAGGGGTCTTTTCATCAGTGAGTAGGGGGTTTAATTTTTATAAAAATACAAAATAAACATGGTTTAAAAAACCATTATTTACTTACTATGGTAAATCTTCCAAAAAGTGAAATTAGCACAAAAAAAAAAAGAGCTGAAAAGAAC
>DNBZ01000104.1 GCA_003484585.1 Bacteroidota bacterium
AAAACCCATAACTGGTCCTTTACCTAGAGCCCATAGTATAACTGCTGCTATACCTGTGGTAATATTCGCATCTATAATAGAAGAGTAAGCACTTGAGTAACCATCTTTGATAGCGGCCTTAAACGACTTACCTCCTTGTAATTCTTCTCGTATTCTCTCAAAAATAAGTACGTTGGCATCTACCGCCATACCTATAGTAAGTACTAAACCAGCCATACCCGGCAGAGTAAGTGCTGCGTGCATACCTGCTAGTACACCTATAATAAATATAAGGTTGACAAGCAATGCGATATCTGCGTAGAAACCAGCCTTACCATAGTATATTACCATAAAGATAATTACTAGTAAGAAACCGACTACTAACGAGATAAGTCCTGCACTGATAGCCTTTGCACCCAATGTAGGTCCTACTGTGCTTTCTCCCGCTATACGAGCTGGAGCTGGCAGCTTACCTGCTTTTAGTATATTACTTAAATCTGTTGCTTCTGCTTGGTCAAACCCTCCGGTGATTACCGAGCTACCATTAGGTATCTCGCTCTGCACTGTAGGAGCACTAAATACTTGATCATCTAGTACTACTGCAACACACTCCTTAGGATTAGCTGTAGAAGCTGCTGCGGTTATTCTTCTCCATGCAGATGTACCTTCTTGGTTCATTTGCATACTTACTGCTAGGTTAAGGTTGTCTTGACGACTTGGTCTAGCATCTGTAATCACATCTCCAGATAGTGCAGGCTCTCCAGATCTATCGCTCTTACAAGCGTATAAAGCTCTAAAGTCTTTACCGTCTATTTTCACGGCTTTGAAACCAAACTTGAAATGTACATTAGAAGGAAGAGCGTTTCTTACGTCTTCTCTATTGAAGTATTTTGTAAATAACGCTACGTTATTATCATCTACATAACCTATTTCTGCTGAGCTAGACCAGTTCTGACCTTCGTTAGCAAGATTTGGTATTATTTTAGAAATGATTGGATTTTCTGCTTCTATCTCTGCTCTAGATTTTTGAGCAGTATCTACTCCTGTAGAATCTGCACTGGCTAGGTTACCATTTAGCGAACCATCCTTACCCGCTTCTGACGTATCAGCAGGAGTTATAGTAGTGTTAGTAGTTGAAGTAGTATCATCAGGCTCACTTAGTTTCGTTTGACCGTATACTATTTTATTTACTTTTTCTAAGTATTCGAAACCCTTAAAGTTAGGGAACACATTCCAAAACTGAAGCTTTGCAGATCTCTCTACCAAGTCTCTCACACGTTGTGGATCATCCACACCTGGAAGTTCTACAAGTATTCTGCCATTATCTAGTCGTTGTACGTTAGGCTGAGATACTCCGAACTTATCAATACGAGTACTGATAATCTCAAACGCTCTACTAATAGCACTTTCGCTTTCTCTCTTAAGATAATCAAATACCTCGGTGTTAGAAGAGTTATATCCGTTTGGCAATTCAGCTTCTAAGCCTTTACCATAAAACACACCTGCTATTTTACCTTCAGGAGCTATTTTATTATAGTTACTAGCTAGTAAGTCTACGAAGTTTTGCTGACCTAAGTATTGCTCTTTAGATTGTGCTAAAGCTTGGATAAACTGCTGATCGGTAGTTTTACCTGCCATAGCTTCTATTACTGTAGCCGTTTCTATTTCTAGAGTCACGTTCATACCACCTTGTAAGTCAAGACCTAAGTTAAGCTCATTTTCTTTGCACTGTTGATAGGTGAAACCAAGTAGGGGATAAACCTCTTCTTGAGAAAGTGAGTCTAAGTAAACGCTCTTAAAAGAGTCGATGGCAACTGGATTCCCAGGATACATATTTTCTGCTTGTACCTGAGCTTTTTTCTCTACTGAGTTAGTTACGAAGGTAAAAGACAGTTGATAAGCACTTGCTAGAAGCAGTAAAACTGTTATTATTTGGACAAAGCCTTTATTATTCATTTGCTATTATATTCTGTTTGCTGTATGCAAAAATTTCAAAGGCTGCAAAAGTAAATTTATTAGGTCAACTTAGCAATAATACTTTGCACCATATTTAATAGAGATTTTACTCTATTTTATTTACCCTCTTGCTCCGCTATTACTTCTTTAAATTTAGTAATAACATTATCTAGGCAAGTATTGAAATCTTTGTTGTTTTTGATAATGTAATCTGCTGACGATTTATGCGGCTTCAGAAACTCAGCATATGCAGGCTGTACGTGTTTTTCCCACTGATACATTACCTCTTTATGGGTCATGCCTCTTTCCTTGGTATCCCGTTTTAGTCTCCGGTCTAAAGTCACATCATCATCTGCGTCTATATATAGACGATAGTCATACATCTTATTCAATGCTTTATCTGCATACACAAATAGTCCTTCTATAAGCACTATAGGTGCTGGGTTGTATACTATCTCCTTTGGAAATATCTTCGGATTATTAAACGTGTATTCTACTATTTTTACGGTTTCACCTTTGAGCAGTTTTCGTATGTCTTTTTTTATTCTGCTAAAGTCTATACCTGTAGGATGATCAAAATTTACCATACCATTTTCATCTCTCAACTGCTCAGAGAGACCTTTGTAGTAGTTGTCTTGCGTTATCACGCATACCATGTCAGACCCAAATACCTCGCTTAGCTTCCTGATAAAGGTAGTCTTACCACTGGCACTTCCTCCTGCTAAACCTACTAGAAAAATGTCTGATTTTCTCAAGTTGCGAAATTAGATATAAATACTACATCTATGGTCACCAAACACCTATAGACTTTCGATTATTACCCTTCATTTTTTTCATTACCTTCGGTGGCTAACAGATATACTTGATGATATGACTAGTGTACTCAGCATACAAAACTTAACCAAAATCTACAGCGGCAACACAGTGCTCAATGGGCTAAATCTAGAAGTACACAGAGGTACAGTATTTGGACTACTCGGGCCAAATGGTAGTGGGAAGACCACGACCCTTAGTATCTTACTAGATGTAATTCCACAAACTTCAGGTGTATTTACATGGGGTTCTGATATAAACCGCAAAAAGATTGGCTCACTGCTAGAGTCTCCAAATTTCTATAGCCACCTTACCGCAGAGCGTAATCTAAAAATAGCAGCAGATATCAAACAAGTTCCTTATTCCGATATAGACCGCGTATTACAATTCGTATCTCTGCTCGATCGTAAAAAGAGTAAGTTCAAGACCTTCTCGCTAGGGATGAAGCAACGACTCGCTATTGCCTCTGCCCTACTGGGTAACCCAGTTGTATTAATACTAGACGAACCTACAAACGGCCTAGATCCACAAGGTATTTTTGAAATACGAGAGCTAATACACACTATATCTAGCCAAGGCATCACCATCATAATAGCTAGCCATATGCTAGACGAAGTACAAAAAGTATGCACAGATGTGGCGATAATTAAGAATGGGAATCTCCTTGTTAATGGAAAAGTAGATGAACTCTTAGGTGATGATAATATTATAGTACTGCAGGCAGATGACTCCGAAAAGCTAAAAAGCATATTGGAACAAAGAAGTGATGTGACCAATATAAAGCCAGACTTGAATAAGCTTGTGGCTAGTTTCTCCTCTGAGGTATCTGCGGACACGCTAAACAAGGAGCTTTTTGAAGAGGGGATAGTCCTTAGTCATTTAGAAAGAAGACAGAAAAATTTAGAAATGCAATTTTTAGAACTTACCAAATAGTTATGATAAGATTACTCAAAATAGAATTACAAAAGATCATCTATAGCCGCCAACTTTGGATTATACTAGGTCTCTATATTTTACTTATCATACCCGTAGCATACGCCATAGATTCTGTATCTTTAGGAGGAAGTTCTAATGGCGATGCAATGCCTGGCGGAATGGCTATCAATTTTTTTAATTTCCCTGCTGTATGGCACAATATGGCTTACCTGTTCACTTGGTTTCAGCTGTTTTTAGGAATTATTATTATTTCGCTAGTTACTACCGAGTTTAGCCAAAGAACCTTGAGACAAAACATAATAGACGGTCTTACGAAATGGGAAATAATATGGTCAAAGGAACTCGTAATCATACTACTAAGCAGCATCTCCACTATACTCTTGGTAGCATTTACCTTAATATTTGGAAACCAAGGTCCCGATACTTCTACTTGGACAGGTATACGTGTAATTCCTGTCTACTTTATATGTGCTATGCTCTATCTCAATTTTGCATACTTCTTAAGTTTTTGGGTGAAAAAATCTGGACTAGCTATCGGCTTGCTTCTGCTATACACTATAATAATAGAGAACCTAATCACCTTTAAACTATCAGACACAGTAGCACAGTATTTCCCTATGAAAATGCTTTCTGCCATGATTCCCAACCCACTTGGCAGTATGTTATCTTTGGAGTCTGAAGTGCAATTTACATTGCAGTATACCCTAGTAAGTATTGCATATATAGGTCTCTTTATAATTCTAATTAAATGGATGTTAGATAAGGGGCACTCTGCAAAATAGGTAGACTATGCCAGTCTCCCTGTAGATCCAAAAGCATCCTTATGGGCTAATCCTTCTTGCTGTGCAGATTATCAGGTTTAGGATGCACTTATTATCGACAAAAAACTTTGGAAACTATTTGCTTATTAAAAGTTTCCTGCGTGTATTTGCACTCTAATTTGGAAGAATCAGTAAAAATATTGCAAGGAGCTGCGAGTCTTTTTATGCGAATAGGTATAAAAAGTGTGAGCATGGATGATATAGCTCGTGAGATAGGAGTTAGTAAAAAAACCATCTACAAACATTTTTCTGACAAGAAACACTTAGTATTAAAAGTAATAGAGGCTGACTTGAACCGGGGAATGCTCTCTTGCAACACCTGCTATAGCACAGATGAAAATGCCGTTCAAAAAATGATAGATATTAGCAAGCATATCAGTCATCAGCATAGAGATATCAATCCTACAGTGATTTTTGACTTGCAAAAATACTACCCCTCGGCATGGGCTAAAATGAATACCTTCCAAAACGACTTTATTTCAAGTGTGATTATACAAAATATTGAAGAAGGTCAAAACAATGCTCTCTATAGAAAAGAGATAGAACCCAAAATCGCAGCAGCTATGTATGTCACCCTAATACAAGGAATGATGCAGCAACTGATACAGGGTGACAATAACTACGATTTCAAAACACTCCACCTTCAGATGGTGAGTTACCACCTGTACGGCATATGCACTGAGGAAGGAAGAAAATACTTAACCGATCACATCTACGAAATAACAAACGAATAATGAAATACGTTTTTACACTCTTAACAGTTTTATGCTTTCAGGTATCTTTTGGACAAGCTGAGCTGTCACTAAGCCTAGACCAAGCTCTAGAGATGGCATTGCGAAAAAACACTACAATGCTGAACGCTGCTCTAGACATAGACTACGCAGAAACACAAGTAAATGAATTAAAAGCACAAGGACTCCCGCAGGTTAGCGGTAGTGCAGACTTTAGTCATACCTTTAAAATACCTACACAAATAATTCCAGGCGACTTCGTAGGACAGCCAGGCACAACGATAGCTACACAATTTGGAGTCCCATTTAATGTAAATGTAGGAGTAGGTGCTAGTCAACTTCTTTTTGACGGAACATTTTTTCTTGGACTAAAGGCAGCTTCAGAGTTTGTAAATATCAGTAAGCTTAGTGCTTCTGCATCTGAGATAGACATCAAGGAGGGAGTAACTAAAGCGTACTATATGGCACTGATCTCACAACAAAATATTGGGCAATTAAGTGCCAGCTTAGCAAACATTAAAAAACTGCAGTCTGAAACCGAGCAACTCTACAAAGCTGGATTTGCTGAAAAACTAGATGTAGACAGACTTACGCTATCGGTATCTAACTTAGAGATCAATATTAACAAGCTTCAAAACCAAGCTAAGCTAGCAAAGCAGTTACTCCTAAATACTATAGGTGTTGACGTAAATCAAGAATTAACTTTAACCAGTAAAATCCCAGGGGAGCCTACTTCAGATTCTTACGCAGCTGTTTTTAACCCGGAGAATAGAATAGAAATAAAACTAATAGATCAACAGCAAGAATTAAACCAACTCAATCTGAAAAGATACAAAATGGGTTATTTCCCTAGTATATACGGCAACTTCTCCTACGGCTCAAGCACTTTTGCTAGTGACGGCAAGTTTGGAGAACTTGGAGACGACTGGTATGGAAACGGACGATATGCAGTAAGTCTAAACGTTCCTATTTTTGATGGATTGTACAAAAAAGCAAAAATGGATCAAGCTAAAATTGACTTTAAAAAAACAGAAAACACTAAGCAGCAAGCTCTACTCGGCATGAATCTACAAGTAGGTCAAGCTAAGACTAATTATCTCAATGCTCTAAAGACCATTGAATTGCAAAAGAAAAGTCAGGACTTAGCAGAGAGTATTTTTAACACCAC
>DNBZ01000065.1 GCA_003484585.1 Bacteroidota bacterium
TTGAATACGATAATTTACACTTTCGCCATCTTTAGATAACGTGAGTATATATATCGCTGGTTGTACAACATCTACTACGAATACATTGTTTACAATAGCCCCTTCATTGATCAATCGGCCATCTAAAGTATGTAAACTATACCCCCTTACTTTACCTCCTTCTATAGTGATTGCTTTGCCATTCTGCACTGGATTGGGATAGATAGTAAAGCTGTTTGGTAAATCTTCTATGCCCACATTAAATCTTAACATAAAATCCTTTGAAAGGGTAGAGTCCCCACATTTATTGGTTACTTGTAAGCTAGTCACATAATCACCTCTGTCTGCATAATTGTGTGCTGGGTTTTCTTCTGTACTAGTGCCACCATCTCCAAAAGTCCATAGATACGAGGTGCCATTCTCAGACTCATTAGTAAAAGTAATCTTAGTTCCGTCAATGGATTCGGAAAACCTAGCTGCGGGGTTACCTTTCACGGTAATCTCCATTTCTATGGTGTCTATACCATTAGCATTGGTGGCTATTAGTCTAATGGTAGCGGTGGTAGTGTCTCCATAAGTTACAGCATGTGGGCCTTTTGTAGCAGCTGTAGCGGGTGTAGCTTCACTACCAAAATCCCAAGAATAAGAAACCTCTTGTCCTACGGAAGCATCTGTTACGGTAATAGCAGTAGATAGGCAAGGATTATTCTCGTCTACAAAAAAATCTGCAATAGGTGGATTCGCAGGACAAACACCAACGGTCATTTTACCTTGATTACAAATGGACGTTGTTATCCCTTTGGTCTTCACATAGATGCCGCAAGCTATGTCAGTAGTGGCTAGCTCTGGTTTTCTTTGTCCATTAGAGATGCTATAGTGCATCACCTTAGCATTGTCTCGCACATGGCCGAGTTGATGTCCATGTCCTAATTCGTGCGTAGCTACACTTTCAAAATCATACTGAGAACTACTAGGAGAAGCCGTGCCATAGTACCAACTATACGTTCTGTCAAAAGAAATATCTAACTCTCTCACGTACCACCTCATATCACTACCTCCACTTATAAAACAACCGGTATAGTAACTTCTACATACCGCTAATCTGCTATCTCCAAAAGTGGTAAACTCTACAATATTCACATCGTCAGCCTCAGCAGTATCAATAGTAGCGTCAGTTCCAATGTCCCAATTCATCTCAGTTTCACATTTCCACTCATTGAGGGAGCGTATAAATGCTCCTACTGCACCGCTATCTCCAGCAAACTCACTTGTCATTTGCCACGTATATCCTCCATTTGAATTATCATCTATATGCTGTAGCTCAAAGAACGGTGTGTCTGAAGAAGATATTGGGTAGGCAAGATTAAGATGAGACCAATCTACAGTGAGATCAGTAGTTGACTCGCCAGATTCTCCGTTGTTATTAATAACTTGGATAGTGCCCGTTCCTGCTCGTGATGGTACTATTACCTTTATTTGGCTATTGCTCCATTGGTTATAGCTCCAACCCGTTGGGCTATAGTAGTATCTCCCGTCTCCAAAATTTGCGTCTTTGAACCCAACACCACCGCTACCCCTGCCAAAGCCAAAGTTAGATCCACTAATAGTCAATTCAACAGACGCACCTGCATTAATAGCAGTAGCTGAAAAGGAGGTAATAGTGGGAGGAGCCAATGCTTTTATTTTTCTATTGTTAGCCTCGGCGTCAAATTCTTTTACTACGTGAAACGAATTCCCTGTGCAAGACTCTATATTTGGATATAACCCAAACTTAATACTTGGATAAGTTTGAGATATATCAAAAGCCTTCACTGCATTTAAGTCATATTTCACAAAGGACTGCACAGAAGCTGTAGGCTGATAGAAAAGTCCCGTTCTATTAAATTTCACAATACCCCTTTTTATCATAAAAACTCCCACCTCGCCTAATTCTAACTCTAACGATGGTGTTACAACTTCCTTTTCTAGACCCACTAAGCCACCCTCAGTAACCAATTGGATTGTTTCACTATTATACTGTCCTTTAAATATTTTGTAAACTTCCAAGGTGTTTATGGTGTATATATTCCCATGGTTTTGATCCCAAGCACCTTCCTGACTTATAACTTTAGCTTCTACTATGAGTTCACTTTTATCTGTTCTCACTTGCAAACTCCAAGGTTCTATCAAACATTGGGCATAGGATGTAATTGAGAGAAATGTGATTAGTAGTGTTGTAAATGTTTTTTTCATACTAAGAATATGGCGTAAGGTTATATTTTCAATAATTTAATTCGAACAAATTTAAGCACATATTAAAGGTAGTCCAATTAAATATTAACATTTGCAACCTCAAGAGATTACAGATGAATAAAACAATAGGAGTATTAGGTGGCGGCCAATTGGGCAAAATGCTTTTTGAAGCGGGATCTCCTCTCAATATAAATTTCACTTTCTTAGAAACATCAGAAGGTTGTCCGGCTAGCTTAGTATGCAGTAATCAAGTAGTTGGCTCACTTCAGGATCCCATAAAAATAAATAGTCTTGCCAAAAATGCAGATGTACTAACGTATGAGATAGAGCACGTTAATGTAGAAGCCCTAGAGCAGCTAGAAAGAGAAGGGAAACCCGTTTATCCAAAACCATCGGTACTCTCTATCATACAAGATAAGGGTTTGCAAAAACAATATTATGCAGATCGCGACGTCGCTACGCTACGTTTTACCCTCGCTACTAAAGATACTTTAGAAGAAGAAGTAAGCAATTGGACTGAGGATAGATTTGTGCTAAAACACCGAAAAGGCGGTTACGACGGTAAGGGAGTTCAGTTGCTTACTAAGCAAAGTTTTAGCAGCCTTGTGGCGGCTGATAACTCAAGTCTAACTTCAGAACACGGCTACGTACTAGAGAAGCTAGCACAAGACGCCATTGAAGTTTCGGTAATAGTAGCAGTGGCACAAGATGGCTCCTCTATTACTTACCCGCCGTGTGAAATGGTATTCAATCCGCGTTCAAACTTGATGGATTACCTAATAGCTCCAAGCAGTCTTAGCCTAGAAATAAACGACAAATGCGAAGCTTTGGCTCTAAAAGCAGTGAAGGGGTTTAACAGTCCTGGACTATTCGCAGTAGAACTTTTCGTAGAAGCCAGTGGGGGAATTTTTGTAAATGAAATAGCACCACGACCACACAACAGCGGGCACCACACTATAGAATCTTGCTATACATCTCAATACGAACAGCTTAACCGCATACTTCTAGGCCAACCTCTCGGAAGCACCGCATTAATAAAACCAGCGGCTACTTGTAACATAGTAGGACCTCAAGATGTGAATGGAGCCTATGAACTTGCTAACTTAAATGAAGTACTACAAATAGAAGGAGTATATATCCATATGTATGGCAAAACCACTACTTCTCACGATAGAAAACTTGGTCATTTCACTATTTTAGCAGACACTAGAGTAGAAGTAATTGAGAAGATGGAGAAGGTAAAGGGTATGCTATCGATAAAAAGCACATAAATTTGCCCTATGCCAGATATACTAATCATAATGGGGTCTGACT
>DNBZ01000055.1 GCA_003484585.1 Bacteroidota bacterium
ACATGGGGTGTACTCTGTTTTGGGAAACCACGATTATGGAGACTATTCTCAGTGGCCAGATAAAAATGGAGTAACGAAAGAGCAGAACTTACAACAATTAAAAGACCATCACTCAGACATGGGCTGGAATCTATTGATAAATGAAAATAAGGTCATAGAAAAAGATGGAGATAAGCTTGCCATACTGGGGGTAGAAAACTGGAGTGCCCATCGTCGATTTCCGAAGTACGGCAATCTGAGCGAGGCGTATGCGGGCATAGAAGATGTAGAAAACAAGCTACTGCTATCTCATGACCCAAGTCACTGGCGTGCAGAGGTTCTCAAATCTTATCCTGCGATAGATGCCATGTTTGCAGGGCACACCCACGGCATGCAGTTTGGTATAGATACCAAGTATTATAAATGGAGCCCCGTGAAGTATACCTACCCTGAGTGGGCAGACCTGTACGAAGAGAATGGTCAGTATCTCTATGTAAACCGAGGTTTTGGATATTTAGGTTATCCCGGCAGAGTTGGTTTCTTGCCAGAGATTACGGTTTTTGAGCTGGAGACGGCTTAACCTTCAACGAAGGCCATTTTAGCCTCCACCAGCTCTCCCAAAAATACAGGATCGTCCTCTAGCTTATTACCTACGACCACTATATCTGCTCCAGCGTCCCATACTCGCTGTGCATCTTTGGCAGTTTTTATTCCTCCCCCTACTATTACAGGTACATCTATTTCGTTTTTCACTGCCGCTATGAGTTTTGGGGAGGCATGATTGCTAGCACCACTACCGCAATCCAAGTAAATAAGCTGTTGGCCTAGTTGAGTGCCTGCCAGTGCGGTAGCCGCTGCTATACCTGGCTTATCGTTGGGTATAGGCGTAGTTCCGCTTATATAGGATACGGTGGTGGTCCGTCCACCATCTACGAGTATATATCCCGTAGAGAGCAGTTCTAATCCAGATCTTTTAAGCTTGTAAGCGGACTCCACGTGCCTGCCAATAAGCAGGTCGGGGTTTCTTCCGCTAATGAGACTTAGAAGTAGTATGGCGTCTGCATTCTCGTCTATCTGGTTTGGGCTTCCAGGGAATATGATGAGAGGCTTGTCTGTTCTCTTTTTGAGCCCAGCTATGCATGTTTTCATGTTGCCATCGGTCACCAAACTGCCGCCTACAAAAAGAAAGTCTATTTGATTAAAATCAGGGTGAAATACCAGATTATCTAATCGACTCTCGTCTGATTTATCTGGGTCTATTAGTACGGCCAACATTTTTTTATTGGTGGCGGCTAAAGATGATATTTTATGTAATATGCTAATAGTCTATCTGTTGCGAAAACGGTTTTTCTAAACCAAATTTCCAAGTTAAATTTTAAATATTTATTGATTTTTATCTTATCAACACGGCAAATCTCTTAAAAATAAGTCAATGATAAAATTTTATTGTGTAAGTGTGGAAAACCCCACTTTATTATTGGGTTATTATGGGTGTATGTTTGACTTAAAACTCACTATAAATATTTGAGCCCCAAAAATATAATTATAGAGTTTATTTTTTTACATAACAAAAACCAAAAATTTAGAGAATGAGCACCAAGCCAACGTACAAAAAGAATGCATTAAAGTTCAAACGATTCAACACCAAGAATGGTATAGCCGCTGTAGACCTATACGATTATGAGTATAGAACATCCGTTATTAAAAACCCTGCTGGAGATGATGTTTTCAAAATGGAAAACGTAGAGGTGCCTAAAGATTGGTCTCAGGTGGCAACAGACATTTTAGCACAAAAATATTTTAGAAAAGCAGGTGTACCACAAGCAGATGGCACTACGGGGTCTGAAACATCTGTGAAACAAGTGGCACATAGACTTGCAGATTGTTGGAAAACTTGGGGTGAGCGTTACGGATACTTTGCATCTAAAAAAGATTCGCAGGTATTTTACGACGAGTTGGTGTTTAGCATATTAGGACAAATGGCTGCACCTAATAGCCCGCAATGGTTTAATACGGGTTTATATAATACATACGGCATTACGGGTAAGGCACAAGGACACTCATATGCAGATCACGAAACAGGGGAGGTAAAAAGATCAACATCGGCTTACGAAAGACCTCAGCCACACGCTTGTTTCATTCTTTCTGTAGATGACGACTTGGTAAACGAAGGGGGTATAATGGACCTTTGGGTTCGTGAAGCACGTATCTTTAAATATGGTTCTGGTGTAGGTACTAATTTTTCTTCTATACGAGGAGCAAATGAGAAACTAAGCGGAGGAGGCAACTCTTCTGGACTTATGAGTTTCTTGAAAATAGGAGATAGAGCTGCAGGTGCTATCAAATCTGGTGGCACTACACGTAGAGCTGCTAAAATGGTTTGTCTTGACTTAGATCACCCTGAGATTTTGTCTTTTATCAATTGGAAAAAAGATGAAGAAAAGAAAGTGAAGGCTCTTATAGATGCTGGATATGATTCTGGTTATGAAGGAGAAGCTTATGCTACCGTTTCTGGTCAAAACTCAAACAACTCAGTAAGAATACCAAACAAGTTCTTCGAAGCTCTTAAAAACGACGGGGAGTGGGACCTGATATCAAGAACAAACGGAAAAGCTATTGGTAGTGTTCCTGCTTCTAAAGTATGGGATGATATCTCTTTCGCTGCTTGGGCTTGTGCAGATCCAGGAGTACAATATGATACTACTATAAATGAGTGGCACACTTGCCCAGAAGGTGGAAGAATAAACGCTTCTAACCCTTGCTCTGAGTATATGTTCTTAGACAATACAGCTTGTAACTTAGCGTCACTAAACCTAAGAAAATATTTCAATGAAGAAACTAAAGAGTTTGATATAGAAGCTATAGAGTACGCATCTAGACTCTGGACTGTAGTGTTAGAAATTTCTGTACTTATGGCTCAGTTCCCTAGTGAAGAGGTTGCGAGACTTTCGTACCAATATAGAACATTAGGTCTTGGATATGCTAATTTGGGATCTGTGCTAATGGTAAGCGGTATACCATATGATAGCGACGAGGCGTTTGCCATATGTGGAGCTGTTACAGCTATACTCACAGGTACTTCATATGCTACTTCTGCAGAGATGGCTAGCTTTATGGGAGCCTTTGACCAATATGAGAAAAACAAGGAGCATATGCTACGTGTGATGAAAAATCACAGATATGCAGCATATAATCTAGATGAATATGACGGATTGAGCATTAAGCCAGTAGGAATAGATCCTGCGTACTGTCCAGAGTATCTGCTTAGTCCCGCTACGGGAGCTTGGGACAAAGCGGTACAGTGGGGTGAGAAGTATGGTTATAGAAACGCTCAGACCACAGTAATAGCACCTACAGGGACCATCGGTCTAGTAATGGATTGTGATACTACAGGTATAGAGCCAGACTTTGCACTAGTTAAGTTTAAAAAATTATCTGGGGGTGGATACTTTAAAATAGTAAATCAGTCTGTGCCACTCGCACTAGAAACTCTGGGATACTCTGCTACTGAAGTAGAAGAAATAGTGAATTATGCAAAAGGACATGCTACTTTAAAAGGAGCTCCTTCGGTTAATCACGAAACACTCCTTAGTAAAGGATTTACTATGGATGATTTAGTGAAAGTAGAAAGCGGCCTTTTGTCTGCATTCGAAATCAGCTTTGCTTTTAATCATTGGGTTCTTGGTGAAGAAGCTATGAATAGATTAGGATTTACGTCTGACCAATATGAGGCTGATGGATTTAACCTATTAAGAGCTCTTGGTTATAGTAAAAAGGATATAGCGTTAGTAAACGACTTTGTATGTGGTACTATGACTGTAGAGGGTGCACCATACCTTAAAGATGAGCATCTTCCTATATTTGATTGTGCAAACAAATGTGGTGAAAAAGGAGAAAGGTTCATACACGCACACGGACATATCAAAATGATGGCTGCTGCACAGCCATTCTTATCTGGTGCAATCTCAAAAACAATCAACTTACCAAACGAGGCAACAGAAGAAGATATTAAATCTTGCTACCAATTAAGTTGGGAACTAGGAACTAAGGCTAATGCTCTATATAGAGACGGCTCTAAGCTATCTCAGCCACTTAGCAATAAGTCTGACGTGGAAGAAGAAGACGACACAATCACAGCTGTAGATAGTGCTGTGGGTACAGCGGGTCTATTGAATATAGACGAGCTTACTCAAGAGCAGGTGTTAGAAGCTGCTCAGAAAATACTAGACAACTCTAAGAGTACGGAGTTTATGCGTCAACTATCTAGCATAGTAGAGCGTAAGCGTCTTCCTTGGAAACGTAGAGGGTTCACTCAAAAAGCCAAGGTAGGAGGTCAAACACTGTTCGTGAGAACCGGTGAGTATAATGATGGGACTCTAGGTGAGATCTTTATTGACATGCATCGTGAAGGTGCTACTTTCCGTTCATTGATGAATTGCTTCTCTATAGCGGTGTCTATAGGATTACAATACGGTGTGCCTCTAGATGAGTACGTGAGTAAGTTTACATTCACTCGTTTCGAGCCAAGTGGAATGGTAGAAGGCCATCCAAACATTAAAAACTCTACGTCTATCATAGATTATATCTTTAGGTTATTAGGATTTGAATATCTAAACAGAACGGATTTAGTACACATTAAACCTACAAAAGAGGAGTCTCAGACTAAGTTAGATACACTCAAAGCGGAAAACAATGTTCCTACACCAGAGCCAGCACCAAAAGGAAGATTGTTAAAGTCTTCAACACCAGAAGTACAAAAAGCGGCATCTACAGCTAAGTATGTAGCTACCCCAACGGGAACTTCGTCGGATGCACTGCCTTGTACAAATTGCGGTAGCCTAGCACTAATACGTAACGGCACTTGCCACCTATGTACTAACTGTGGTACAACCACAGGGTGTAGTTAAACAAAGTCAAAAAGCACAACTAGTAGGGACTCAAATTTGAGTCCCTTTTTTTGGTCGGCGTTTGGCAAAAAACGAAACTTGTGGATAAGTTTGGTTAACCTAAACAAATAACATTACTTTGTTGTTCTCAATATTTAATAGTTGATCGCTTCTCATTCATATATCAAAACAGATTTCCATCACGAAGAGGGCTTACTGTACTATTGTAAATCACTATTTTCAGGTACTTTCAAGAGTGAAAACGACGGGGTCATAGAGGAAGACCAATATCAAAGGGGTCTAAGACACGGGATCCAAAAAACTTTTTTCCGAAATGGAAACCTAAAGCAAGCCACTATGTATACCAACGGATTAAAAAATGGCAGAAGTATAGAATATTACAGCTGTGGAGCTAAAAAAACGAATGCAAGCTATACCGAAGGGTTGCTAGGGGGCACTCTAGAAGAGTGGGATAGTTCTGGTGTTTTAAAGTCTAGAAGAACGTACTTCAAAGGAAAGCTAATTGCTGCAAAAGCTGCTACTTATTAAAGTATTCTTTGGCAGCTTTTTCCAAATCCTTGTACCACTGCTCTCCAAATTTTCGCTCTAAAGCATGTTGTGCAAATTGATAGACCTTAATGTCATCTGCCGCACCTTTGTTACAAGCATCTGCACATATACTCCAGCGATGGTAGTTTAATGCATAGTACTCGCTGTACTTGTCTATTCTTATAGGATATAGATGACAGCTAAGAGGTTTAGGGAAACCAAAATCATTTTTCTTATTCGCTATTTCTATTGCACAATTGAGTATCCCATCTTTGCGTACCACAAAGACACACTCCTTGTTCTCTTTACATGTAGTCACATCCATTTGGTCGAAAGGGTCTTTTTCCGCAAAACCTTCCTCCTTCAAAAGGGCTAATCCGGTTTCATCCATTTCGGTCTTGATGGTCTCTAGGTTTTGACTAATTATGTCAATTTCTTCTTTTTCCAAGGGGGCACCAGCATCTCCTTCTATGCAGCATACACCTTTGCAGGCTAATACGTTACATGCAAAAGATTTTTCTATTACGTCCTCAGATATTAAGCAGTTATCTACTTTTATCATTTCTTGCTTTCTAAATATGCTTTATATCCTATCTCTTCTAATATTTCTGCTTTCTGCAGTACAGAGGCTTCCATAGCACTGGTAAATTTAAGAACCCTTGTCTGTACCTCTGCATCGTGAGCACCGAGCATTTTGGCGGCCAATATTCCCGCGTTTTTAGCTCCATTTATAGCCATGGTAGCTACGGGTATTCCAGGAGGCATCTGCACTATAGAGTATAGCGAATCTATGCCACTCATATTGCTAGATTTCACGGGCACCCCTATAACGGGTAGTGGAGTAAGTGACGCTACCATTCCTGGCAAATGTGCAGCTCCTCCCGCTCCAGCGATAATGCTTTTATAGCCTTTGGTATGAGCGGTTTTAGCATATTCATACATTCTATCTGCCGTGCGGTGAGCAGATACTACGGTGAGGTCAAAAGTGACGTTCATCTCTTCTAGTACTTTAGCTGCTTCGGCCATTACAGGTAGGTCTGAGTCAGACCCCATTATGATTAGTATATCTGGCATAGGGCAAATTTATGTGCTTTTTATCGATAGCATACTTTTTACCTTCTCCATCTTCTCCACTACAGCCTCTCGCGTATCTGCTAATACGGTAAAGTGACCTAGTTTTCTATCAGGGGAGGTAGTGGTTTTGCCATACATGTGGATGTATACTCCTTCTATTTGTAGTACTTCATTTAAGTTAGCAAG
>DNBZ01000139.1 GCA_003484585.1 Bacteroidota bacterium
TGAAGACATTATCAAAGAGGCACAGGCTAATCCGAAACGCTTTAAAAAGTTATTTGGTTTAGATAAACAACCCAAAACAACTTATAACCCTAGTAACTCTGTATCTGGTTTTACGCAGAAGAAAGAATCTGGGCTAGACTTTTCGCGTGGTTTTAATGACCGCTCTCGTGTTAATACGGCTATAGATAACTATCGTAAGATTGCAGAGAAACAAGGTGTTAAATTAACTTTCTAACTGAGAAAATATTATGTCAAATTTTACTTATGCACAAGTCCCTAACCTAGTTCGTCAAGAGCTATATCAAGTTTCTTTAGAGAAGCAGTTCGATGACTGGTTAGTTGGTCGTCCTTTGTTCGATGACAAAACAGGTATCTTCCCTGATGGTGACACTCTTAATGTTACTTTAACGGCAGATCGTGATGTTACAGACTACACCGAGAATACTCAGATTGCCTATGACGGTATGACTACTTCTCGTAAAGACCTTGCTGTTACTGCATATAAGCAGGACGGTTTCTTTGTAACAGATCGTATGAAGCAAGACGCGCATCAGTCAGAAGCGTTCTATCAAGAGAATGTTCACAAGTCTGGTATTGCTATGGCTACAGATATGGAGACTGCTGTTCTAGCTACAGCTAACTCTCAGACTCTTGGTAATAACAATGCTATTGGTGGTGTTCCTCACCGCATGAAAGGTAGTGGCACTGGTGGTGCTATAACTATTGATGACATTATGTTCATCAAGTACGCTTTCGATAAGGCTTATATCCCTACCGAAAATCGTATGTTAATAGTTACTCCTGAAACCGAGTACGAACTTAATAAGCTTTTAAACATCACTGAAGTAACTAATGGTTCACAGTTTAACTTCGATGTACAAGGTCTAGTGCAAACTGGCTTTGGTGATAAGCTTAATATTGTTCGTAACATTGCTGGTATTAACATCATGGTAAGTCACAACTTGCCAGCTATTACTGCTGAGACTCTTGCCAAAAGTGATGGTACGGGTGGTGGTGCAATTACTGGTAAAGGTTGTGTTGCAATGTCTATGGCTAATGACACTTCAATGCCGTTCATGGGTGTTATCCGTCAGCGTCCTGAGACTGAATTCTTCCGTAACACTAACCTGAAACGTGATGAATGGTCTGCTACTTGTCGTTATGGCTTCGCGCTTAAACGTCCTGAAGCATTGGTTACTCTAGCAACGCCTGTCTAATTAACAGGTAATTTTTAAAAGGGATTCTTAGGAGTCCCTTTCATAAAGTTCCTTGGAGATAAAAAATGAGAAGAACATTGTTAATGGTTGTTCAAGAGTACCTTGATGCAACAAGTGGTTTTTATGTAGACAGTATATTTGATACGGATGAGTCTCAACAAGTAGCTAAAATAGCAGAACGTGTGTACTACCAAATGGTGCAAGAATACGACAATGTTCTATTTACTATGGATGATTTATCTTTAGAATCTGTATCAGATATAACTCGTCCTAACTATATGCTGCTACCTAAAAAGGTACAGAAAATACAAGAAAGTAAAATTTGGTACAACGTATCAAAGAAAGCAGGTGAACTAGATTACAAATTAATGACGTACTTACCTCCTCTTGATTTTGTGGAGCATACGTTGCATTCAAATACAACAAACTCTATAATAGTAAAAGGTTACAATGATAATAGAATGCCTATTAAAACTAACCAATTTCCTACTTATTTCACTTCTTTTGATAATGTTTATGTTGTATTCGATTCTTATAATAACGAATTCGATACTACCCTTCAAGCAAGTAAGACCCGATTCGTAGGTTCTCAAGAAAAAGTCTTTTTACAAGAAGATGTTTTTGAAATACCTATCCCAAATCACTTATCTGAAACTTATTTAGATATGTTCCTTAATGAAGCTCTTACTTTAGTTCATCAACAACCTATAGGAATGATTGCTCAAAGAGCAAGAGTTAAGAAAATAAAGCTTCAACAAGACAACCGTACATTAGGACAAGGCCGTAGTAAAGCTTCTTATGGAAGGAAAGGTCTAAGTGGAAGTTACGTACCTAGAGGTCATGGCGAATAATGGATACTGATTACAAATTAATCTTTGATGGTTTTTATAGGTGGAGTCGAAGTGGTAAAGTTGCTGAAGCACTTAGTGGATGCTTTATTAGAAAGAGTGAAGCAGCGAGAGCTTGGGAACTTTACGAGCTAAGTAAAAAAGCCCCTGCATCCTCTGTTGTAAAGAGTGCAGATTTAGAAAGCTTAAATAATAAAGCAGACTTATTGAAGTGGGCAGAAGTAAACAATTTGGAAGTTCCAGATAAACATAAACAACCTAGTGCCATTAAGAAGTTTTTAATGGGTAAGTATAAGGATTAGTTATGAGGGCTTCAGGACAAAAAGATTATCTTTCTTTAATCAAAGGTTTAAATACCGAAACTTCAGCTCTTGCTTTTCCTGAAAGTTTCACATCAGATGAATTAAATTTTGTAATTAATAAAGATGGATTGATTCGTAAAAGACGTTTAGGTTTCCAAGATTTAGTAACTCCTTTTGTTATTACTGGAGGGTTTGCTGCTGTAGAAAATGTATTCTATTGGAGAGGCCCATCTTTAGTATGTGTTACAGTTACAGACGACACACCACAAACCAAACTTCGTTTTCATGCGGTAGATGATGACTTTACATTTATAGCAGAGGTTGCAATTTCTTCTGCTGTAGTAAAAACACAAATAGCTGAAACAACTAACTTCCTTGTTATTACTACAGACCAAGGTACTAACCCTGTTATGTGTGAGTACAAAGAACTTACAAAAGAAATTTTTGTTAGCAGTGTTAAGGTAAATGTACGTGACTTTGAATTAGTAGATGATGGTCTAGAAATATCCGAGCAACCTATTAATCTTTCAGACAACCATAAGTACAATTTATTTAATGCTGATTGGCATCTTACAAGAGCAGATTTAGAAGATAACAAAACAGAAAAACTTGTAACAACTGCCTTTAAAGATTTTACAGGAGTCTATCCTAGTAATGCACAAGTAGCTTCTGTAGGAATTATTATAGATGAAGGTGGGGATACAGTCTTCTCATCCAAAGATGTTAAAGGGGCTAACTTCGGGAACAGTAAAGCAGGGAGAGGTCATTATGTTTACGACATTAATGATTTTAACAGAGATGCTAAATTACTTAATCCTGAAGAAGATGGTGCGCCAAGCACAACATTAGT
>DNBZ01000107.1 GCA_003484585.1 Bacteroidota bacterium
AGTGGCAGCTTTAGTTTCGGGCTTAACTTTTTAGCGACTCGGCTCTATGCAGATGATGCATTCTCAGGCCAAGACTTTCAAGTAGAGAGAAATCTATGCGTACGTACAGATTTACTAGAAGCAGATTTCTTAATAGAATATAGGCCATTTAGCCGAAGTCAAGGATTCAATCGGTTCTACATATACAGTGGCATAGGAGGTATGTACTACCAACCTAAAGCCGAGCTGAATGACGACTGGTACAAGCTCCGCACTCTAGGTACTGAAGGTCAATATTTGGATGATGGACCAGGACCGTATAAAGAGATAGATATAGTCATACCCTATGGACTAGGCTATAAATTTAGGCTAGGTAAAAGCACCTCAATAATACTTGACTTAGGTTTCAGAAAAACATTTACCGACTACTTAGATGACGTAAGTACTGTATATGCAGACAATGTAACTATAGCAGCAGAAAAAGGACCTGAAGCTGAAATTTTAGCAGATAGGTCTGCAACTCAAAGAGCCATAGGCACAGCCAGAGGAAATCCCGATAAAAAGGATAGTTACCATATACTATCAATTAAGTTTGAATACTTATTTGGGGGTAAAAGTGGAGATAGATGCTACTATAACCGTAACCCCCCAAAGACTCGAAGTACGAAAATAAATCAGCGGAGAATGTTTACTAAATAATCTATTTAGGTAACGCACACCAAAGGGCAGTTTTTATATAAATCTGCTGTAGCCAAGTGTCCTCTTAGTGTCTAAACTCCCCATCTCTATACTGAAACTCAGAGAATCCTCGTTGGTACATGAAAGAAACGGATATGAGGAGAATAGCAATGATTAGTCCCCGACTATTTGCAGGAATTACTAGCCGCTGAACTCATTCATAGCTCCGTTGAGTCCTTTTATAATCCAAGACTCAATGGCTTTGCATGCTCTATCTTTTTGCAGCACTACTTCTATCTCTTCGTCTTTGGCCCATTGACCAAGTACGTGCTCTATCTGTCTGCCTCTAGAATAGTCTCCTCCCGCACCAAAGCGGATGCGATCATACTTATCTCCCCCTAGCTCTGCTTGAATATCTTTTAAACCATTATGACCACCTGCACTTCCTTTCCCACGCAATCGAAGCTTGCCAACATCGATGTTTATATCATCCGTGATTACGAGCATATTTTTAGGAGCTATTCGCTCTGCACTCATCCAGTGTTTCACCGCTTTACCACTCAAATTCATGAATGTAGTCGGTTTTATACAAACGATTTGTTTGCCTCTAAATTTGAATTTTGCTACATTGGCTAGTCTACCTGTTTCCCACTCCCGATCGTGCTCTTTGACCCATTGGTTTAATACTTCAAATCCTATGTTATGACGGGTATTGTCATACTCTGGGCCTATGTTTCCTAATCCTATTATTAAAAATTTCATCGGGTCTGGTTCTTTATTTAGTCGTGACTTTATCCAATTCCACATTAGTTGATATTTGATATAGGAGTTTTAGATGCTTTACGAGCTGGATAAATAGAAATAAGATATCCAAGTAAAACAACAGTTCCAAAGGTTAGCAGTACATCATTTAACAGCAGCTCTACTGGATATTCCATGACCATAGCATTATCCATAGTAAACCACCCAAAATATTCTTGAGACCAAACTAGTACTGAAGCCAAAAAGACTCCGACTCCTCCTCCTATAATAGCTATGTAGCTACCTTGCCACATAAATACTCTCCTAATAGTCTGCTCAGTTGTACCCATACTTTTCAAGATACTTATATCCTTCTTTTTATCTAACACCAACATAATAAGCGAACCGAAAATATTGAAGGATGAGATGATAAGTACTAAGGATAAAATAGCAAAAGTGAACCACTTCTCACTACTAAATATCTTATAAATTAGTTCATTAAGTTCTCTCCTAGTTTTTACTTCCCACTCACTTCCTAGTAATTCTTGAAGTGATTCCTTGACTACCGTAGGATCTGTATTCTGATCTATAGATAGTTCTAAAGAGGATATGGAATTAGGATAAGAGAGCAAGTCTTGAGCAAAATCTAAACTGGTAATAAAAGTTTCTCCATCTATCTCTTCATGCACTATAAAAATTCCACTAGCTCTTAGATATTTAGAACTGAGGGAAGCCATTGGATTCAGAGAATTATAAGCTACATCTCTGCGAGGCACGAATACCGTGATCAATTCTGGACTCCCAGGGAAGAGGTTAAGCTTATTAGCCAACCCACCACCAAAAACCCCGAATGATCTAGAGGTATCTCCGAGCATAAAATCGCCTAGTACCATGAGCGAATCAAATTTACTCGCTTCAAAATTAGAATCTACTCCTTTTATCTTAGCTATTTCCTGATGCTGATCATACTTTATCACTACCTTTTCTTCTAGTGATTTGGATACATTTACAACAGCTTTTTCTTGCTCTACTTTACTCTTTAAAGCATCGTTATATACAAAGGTCTTTTTACCCTTAGCGGTAATTTTGATATCGGGATCGTAGTTATTTATGGTAGCTTCTACTATATTTTCGAAACCATTGAAAGTAGACAATACGACTACCATAGCAAAACCACCTACACCAAAACCTAGCATGGCTATAGCTGTAATCACATTGATAGCATTGATTTTCTTTTTAGAAAACAAGTATCGATATGCGATAAAAAGTGGTAGCCTCACTTGGCTTTATCTATAAGTCGTTAAGAAGAGAGTTGATCCGTTCTGCGTTATCCAAAGAGTTATCTAAATAGAAATTGAGCTCTGGTATTTTACGAATACGTTTGCCAATTTCGCGAGCTAACTCTTGTCTTATCTCCTTATTATTACGTTCTATGACTAGTAGACTTTTCTCTTTGTCTTTAGATCCGAGTACACTTACATACACCTTTGCAAGGCCCAGATCCGCAGTGGCTTTCACCTCTATTACGGTAATTAATTCGCCGGGAAGTATGCCCGTACAGTAGCGAGACAGTATCGGGGCTAGATCCCTTTGTAGTGCCCTTGATATTTTCTCTGTGCGAAGACTCATCTTACTTTAGGGTAAACTCTGCAGATCCCATTTTATGCTCATCGCTAAAAACGTTCACTGTATATTGACCTGCAGTCATTCCTTCTGTTTTTGGAATAGAGAATGATCCAGATTCGTTCTTGTTTTGAAAGTTTATAGATTTCTTTACTGTATACTGCTTTTCTCCACCATCAAAACTTGCTAGTCCAGAACCTGCAGCACTATTAGTAAGCACGCTCTTTGTAGGCTTAACTACCTGAAAATAAAGCATCTTCGAACCTTTTTCTGCCAAATCATTATTAGCTAATTGATATGAAACGTCTATCTTATCTAACTTGCTTATTTTGTCTGTAGTTTTATAATCACCAAAAACAGCATCTCTAAGTGGTTTTACATCTAGTCCTTTTAGGAAGATCCTAGAACCTACGGCTATTTGCTTAGTAAGGTCCGTATTTACTACCACCATCTCAGCTACCTTTTCTTTTTCTGCCTCTACTTGTTTCTGAATAACATAGTTCTCATCTTTCAAGAATTGGTTCTCTTTAGACAGTTGCTCTATCTCAGCTGTAAGTTGCTCTATCTGTCCTCTAAG
>DNBZ01000111.1 GCA_003484585.1 Bacteroidota bacterium
TTACAGAGAATAAATAATTGGAAGCAGGGTTTTGGATTAGCGAACAAGGTACAGGTACCTCCACCTTGTTTGTGGGTAGTATATTGCTATAGTTGGTCTATTCCTAGGCCTTCTCGTACTAGCTCTATTTCATCCTCTGATGCATCTAATACGGTAGTTCCTACGTTTTGTCCAGCTTCTCCATCTATTATGTAGTCTACTTTGTTTTGCCACACTTCAAAGATTTCTTCTGGCTCAGTAAGGTATTCTTGTATTTCGTCTTCTGAGTGTATAGAGGAGCAAACCAATGGATTGCCTAGTTCGGCTATTAGAGCTTGGCAAATAGCATTGTCCGGCACACGAATACCTATGGTCTTCTTATTTTGCCTAAATATTTTAGGCACATTATTATTGGCCTTTAGAATAAAAGTAAATGGTCCAGGAAGAACTCGGTTCATTACTTTGTATGTGGGGTTAGAGATGGGAGAGGTGTACTCGCTTAGATTACTAAGGTCTTTGCACAAAATAGATAGGTTGGCTTTATTAGGCTTTTTATCTAGCAATTTACATATTTTCTCCATCACACCTCTGTGGTGTAGGTCACCTACTATGGCGTAGATAGAATCTGTAGGAATAATAGCAAGTCCTCCTTTGCGAAGAACTTGCACTATTTCTAGTATTGTTTTTGAGTTGATGTTATGAGGCCGTATTTCTATGAATTCGCTCATAACATTTAGGCTATGCTAATACTGCTTTTACCTTATCAGCAGCTTCTTGCAATACTATAGCTGACTCCACTTTAAGTCCACTCTCGTCTATTATTTTCTTAGCTTCTTCAGCGTTAGTACCTTGTAGTCTTACTATTATAGGTACGTGTATTTCGCCTATAGATTTATACGCATCTACTACACCATTTGCTACTCTATCGCATCTTACTATACCTCCAAATATATTTATAAGGATAGCTTTTACGCTTGGATCTTTTAGTATGATTCGGAAACCCGCTTCTACTGTCGTAGCATTTGCACTTCCTCCTACGTCTAGAAAGTTAGCAGGTTCACCACCGCTTAGTTTGATAATGTCCATAGTCGCCATAGCTAGACCAGCACCGTTTACCATACAACCAACGTTTCCGTCTAGTTTTATAAAGTTAAGGCCATGCTTCTTAGCTTCTACCTCTGTAGGATCTTCTTCACTTTCGTCTCTTAACGCAGCAAAATCCTTGTGACGATAAAGTGCATTGTCATCCAATGTTACTTTACTATCTACAGCGATTATTTTATCATCTGATGTTTTTAGTACTGGATTGATTTCGAACATAGCAGAATCTGTACCTACATACGCATTGTATAATGAGGTTACAAACTTCACCATTCCTTTAAGAGCTACACCGGTTAGTCCTAGGTTGAACGCTATTTTACGAGCTTGGAAACCTTGTAGTCCTAGTGCAGGGTCTATGAATTCTTTATGTATCAATTCTGGTGTGTCGTGAGCTACTTGCTCTATATCCATACCACCTTCAGTAGTGTATATGATCACATTTTGGCCTGTATCTCTATCTAGTAATACACTCATGTAGTATTCCTCTGGCTCGTTGGCACCTGGGTAGTATACATCTTGTGCTAGTAGTACTTTACTTACAAATTTTCCTTCTTTGCTTGTTTGTGGTGTTACTAGGGTCATTCCTAGTATATCGTTTACTACTTGTTGTAGTTCTTCGTCGTTTTTGGCGAGTTTTACTCCTCCACCTTTACCACGTCCACCTGCGTGTACTTGTGCTTTTACTACCATCCAGTCAGTGCCAGTTTGCTCACGCAGTTTGGCTCCAGCAGCTAGTGCATCTTCCTTTTTATCTATAACGATTCCTTCTTGTATCGCTACACCGTAGGTTTTAAGTATTTCTTTTGCTTGATACTCGTGTATGTTCATAATAAGGCTGCAAAAATAGAAGACCTGAGGTGTTAGCAAACATAAAAGAGTAAAAAGTGGATATGTGCTGGCCTGGGCACATATTTCTTTATCTATCTCTAGTGATTATGGCCACTGTGATCTTCCTCTTCTGGAGACTCTGTAGGTTCTATAGCTGGAGTATTTTCGTTAGGTATCACAAATACCTCAAATACTAGGCTTACCGCTCCTGCATTGGTTTCTAGATTGATTCCTTTAGCATTATGACCTGCTCTCAGGTTTGTATCGAAAACTGCATTTATCGAATCTGTCTGTCCTGGTGCTACAGGTTTTTTAGAGTAATCTACTACTGTGCATCCGCACGTAGTTTTTACTTTAGTGATATGTAATTCGGTATCTCCTGTATTAGTAAAAGTGTATACGACCGCAAGTTGAGTGCCTTCTGGGATACTATCAAACTGTAACCCTTTCTTTTCAAAGGTAATTTCTGCACCTTTTTGTGCCATACAAACGGAGCTTATGGTAAGTGTTAAAAGTAAAAATATATTCTTCATTGTTGTATAAAAGTAGACCAATATCGTGCCAAGAAGGTTGCTTATTTACTTCTAAGATTATTTTTACGTTCTAGGTATATGATATTACCATTTTGACTTTTTAAAATTATTTTGGAGAGCACATCTACATACAATATGCTGAAATCATAAGTAATCCCATTGTTTGTAAAGACGAGATGTTCCAGTTTTTCATTGTACTCTATGGGTACAGTAGTAGTACCGTTAGAAGTAATAATTGTTAGATCTTTGTTTCCGAAATTAAAAGTAATTGTGCTTATGCTAATTGCGTTTTCTCCTTTTTCTTCGTATGGACAAAGACCGCAAGCTTCTAATTTATTAGTATCTACCTTTTCTATCACACAGGTTGCTTCCCAATCACCTAAAATATTGCTCGATAAAGTTTGTGCCTTTGCTGCAAAGGAAAGAAATAGGACTAAAATTATGGATAGTTTCATACTGTTTTGTCTACTGTTGCCTTAAACGAATATACGTAATTTGAAGGTTTTTTTAAGTTATACTGGATCTACATCCACTACTATGCGTGCTTGGCTGAAGTCTTTGTGTATAT
>DNBZ01000344.1 GCA_003484585.1 Bacteroidota bacterium
GGCTCCTCTTCTTGCACTTCGGGAGTTTCATCTTTGCAGGATACCACAAATAGCGTTATAAAAAGAATGGCTGCGAGGTATATTATTTTTCTATTCATCTTCGTTGGGTACTAGGTATATATGGTCCGCACCTTAACGTCACAAGAATACACGCTGGTATACTCAAAAACGATTATAAAAGATTTCCTTTGTCATATTGAAGTTATTTAAAACCGATTTCTTTAAAAACGCTGGGACATTATTTAGTGGCTCGCTCATGGCACAAGCTGTCAGTTTCGGGGCATTGTACTTTTTAGCAAAAATGTATTCCCCAGCTCAGTTTGGCTCATTAGAAATTTTTGTAAAACTAGCGGGTATAGGCACAGTGGTAGCAGGTCTACGCTATGAGCTAGCCATAGTGGCAGTAGATACTGATGATGAGGCACAAGACATCACTCGCCTAAGTCTTTGGCTTAATTTTCTTATAAGCACAAGCTTCTTCATTATAATAATTTGCTTCAAAACCAGCCTAGCAGCTTTATTTAATATCACCCAACCCAATATTCTCTATTTCGTACCACTCGCAATCTGGCTCATGGGCAGTGCCGAGACGCTGGTATTTTGGGGCAATAGACAACGTAAATATAAGACTACCTCTAACAACAGAGTTCTAAGCTCTGTAAGTGGCACATCATACAAGCTATTACATCCCTTTATAACAATAGCAGGAAACGGCCTCATCATAGGACAATTACTTTCTCAAATTGTAGCCTTCTTGCACTTACTACTTATCTACCCAATAAAAATACTGGACACGACCAAAAATGATTTAATAAAACTAGCTAAAAAACACAAATCATTTTCCCTATACAGCACACCTGCCGCTTTTCTAAATATACTAGCTACGAGTATGCCTGTATTCATGATTGCGGCATTTGACGGTCAAGACGCTACAGGGTATTTTGGCAATGCTTTTAAACTGAGTTATCTACCTATGAGTATGATTGCTATGGCACTAGGTCAAGTGTTTTTTGAACGCAATGCAAGACTAAAAAACGACAAGGTACAAACAGCTGCTATGTCCCATCAACTGTTTGACACCATGTTTTGGGTAGCCCTTATACCAGTGGTAGTACTTACTGTGTGGGGTGATCAAATTACACTTCTATTACTTGGCGAAGAATGGACAGAGACTGGTGTCTACATACAAATCACTATGCCATTTTACTTTGCAATGTATCTTACGACCTCATTCTCTAGTGCTTTTGTGACTTATAATAAGCTCAATGTTCAGTTAGTTTACAACCTCTTTTTTCTCACAATTACAGCAGGAGCACTTTACCTTACGTATCGTCTCGGTGGCAATACACGCAGTGCTTTAGCTTGGTTTACGCTAGTTGGTGTTATTTTAAGAATAGGTGTACTCAACTATTTCTTCCATCTATTTGGCAAAAACCTAATAGCAAAGACCATATTTGCAATAGTGCTAACAGGAACTTTAGTTTGGTTAGGATTTGAAATAAAAGAAGGATTTTAAAATAATCTTGGAAATACTAAAAAACATAGCAGAATCTATAGACGACAGCATACTCAGACGGTATGTTAAATGGCTATGGCCGCAGTACAAACGACCAAAAGTAGGTTATATGAAAAACTATCAAGTACTACGTCAGTACTTCTTTTTTCAAAAAATAATCCGAATCAATGGGGATGTTCCTTGGCCTGTAGATTTCCGAAGTAAAATAGTAGATTGGCCTAGTCTTAAAAAAGGCATATGCTGTGATCCTGGCGATAACCCTGGCATTTATATAAACGCGAGCGGAGGCATAGTGCTAGGCAATAATGTAAACATAGGCCAAAACACCATCCTCACTTCTACCAATCATTACAAGTACGACCACCGAAAAAAGAGCCACACCAAAGGCATATCCATAGGAGACAACGTATGGATAGGGGCTAATGTGAGCATAGTAGCGGGCACCACCATTGGAGATAATGTAACCATAGGTGCTGGATGTTTTATAAAAGGAAATATACCCAGCGACACTACAGTTCTATTGAGCGAGAAATCACTAGAAGTAATACCCAAGACTAAGCCCTATGAGTGGGATTGCACGCAGGATGAGCTAGGATAACGGCTAGAGATTTTATACTAAATTTTGAGCATAAAGACTCCAGGTCTTTCACTCTTATAATTTTTCTGAAAGATATATAGTGATACTAAATAATAATCTTACTTTTGCAGACCTTTTTTAAGACAACAATAATGGCAAATCACAAAAGCACGCTAAAGAGAATAAGAAGCAACGAAGCTAAAACAGCTAGGAACAAGTATCAGCACAAAACTGCAAGAACTTGGATTAAGAAAGTTAGACTTTCTGAAAATAAAAGCGAAGCTGAAACCGTAATGCGTGAAACTTTTTCTAAACTAGACAAACTAGTAAAGAAAAATATCATACATAAGAATAAAGCAGCAAACGTTAAAAGCAAACTAGCTAAACACGTTGCGTCTTTAGGATAATCTCCTAAGGTATAAAAATACATTTTGAAGCCCCGACGGAATTCGTCGGGGCTTTTTATTTTACCCTTGTTTTGGCAGAATACATATCCATAAAAAACTGGAGCGAAGATGACAAACCTCGCGAGAAGCTTGCCGCTAATGGGCGAGAAACACTAAGCAATGCAGAACTTCTGGGTATATTACTAGGTAATGGCACACGTAATAAATCTGCCGTAGACCTGGCTAGAGACATTTTTCAACTAGCCAACAATGATCTCAATCAACTTGCTAAGCTAAGTATAAAAGACTTTTGCCAGATAAGCGGAATAGGTCCCGCTAAAGCCATTACCATAATAGCGGCCATAGAGCTTGGTGGCAGACGTAAAAAAGCGGAGACTACGAATAACTTCATACAAAGTAGCAATGACGCCTACTCCTACTTTAGACCTCTACTGCAAGACAAGCAGTATGAAGAATTTTGGGTGCTGTTACTCAACAGAAACAATAAAATATTAAAAGCCGAAAAAGTAAGTGATGGCGGAATCTCATACACAGTGGCTGATCCTAAGCGTATTTTCAAATCCGCATTAGAAAACAGTGCCTCGCACTTAGTATTGTGCCATAACCATCCTAGTGGCAACTTAGAACCAAGCAGTGCAGACCACAGTCTTACAAAAAAACTAATAGCTGCCGCTAAAAACTTAGATATGACTATCATAGATCATATCATTGTGACGGATAGAGGCTATTATTCTTTTGCAGATGAAGGGCAGATTACCTAAAACATCTTCAGTTGTCTCTTAAGTTTCTGAGGCATTAGACCGTTGAGGTCTAGCACAAAAGTGATTCGTTCTGCGAAAGTATTTATCTGCCTGTTAGAAGATAACCCCCCGGTAGTTCCGTCTTGATAGTCCGTAACGATACTAGACTGGGCCAAGTTGAAAAATATCTCTAGCCTATCGGGTATCACTTGCAACTCCAGACCCAAGTTATAAATCAACTTCTTGCCTGTAGAATTCCACGTTTCTTTATCCAAATCATCGTACGCCATAAACTCTACATATGGCCTAATAGGGATTTTGCCTGGCAAAGGAACAGATATTTGAAAATCTAGCAACCATGTCTCATTGCTAGCCAATAAGCCCACAAACTTACTAAAGGCTCTACGGTTCGAAATTTGGTTTTGGAACATTCCATACGTCGCATTTCTATGCATTAAATATTCATCAAAACGATAGTCGTATAATCCGGCTTTATCTAAGCTTCCAATGGTGTTTTTATAAATAGTAGCATCTGGAGAATCAAAAATATAACTGCCATAAGCTCTAAATTGAAGCGGCTTATTTTTAAGCCCAATATCTAAATCATATTTAAAAATAGATGAAACCGTAAGTAAGTTCGCTGATGTTAACGAATCCTTCAAATGAGGAAAAAATCGTCGTCTAGTAGAATCGAAAGGCGTTGGGTTAGCTAAATCTGCGAGCACAGAGTTAGAAGAGATCAATCCGTATTGAGCTCCTATATCTAAGGAAAATCCATTAATGCTGCTTTTATTTTCTAGCTTGTAGTCCAGAGTAAAAAATTGTCTGTTCCTTTCTATTACATTCTCTATAATGGATACTTTTTCACTCCTATTTATATCAAAATCGGGAATGAGTTCAATAAAATTATAGGCTAACTTAATAGATCGGTTGATTGGACTTCTTTGATTGGACTTGGGTAAGACATATTCAATAGAGGGAGCAACTTTTATGTACTTGTAATCCTTACCAAAAGATTCTCGCTCTTCAAAGTTAAAACTCTTAGCGTCCAAACTATAAATGAGATGCTCACCAGCACCATCTAGCGGCATAGTGTAACTAACAGCAGCTATACCATTCAATGATTTTTTCTCAAATGAATATAGCGGCATTACCATGTACTGCAACGACTTGTTCGCTATGGCATAGTTATGAAAACTAAGACCTAGCATAAGCCTATCATACGCATTCCAGCCTAGAGCAGGCAGCACATACACCTCTTTAAACTCAGGCTTGTCTATTCCTGAGCCAAACTTTAGTTTTACTTTACTGTCTGTTTTATTATTACCTAGGTTAAAATCTAGTGTTTCCCCAAACGCATCTATTTGGGCAATTCTATCTTTAGCCGCAGACGGTAAAATTATAGATTCCCCAGGGAACACCTCATACCAGGTAGTAGTAGTTTTACCATCAGCGGTCACTTTTACAGGTACCGGTGCAGCTATGGCTGAGTTATTTTTCAATTCAAAACCTTGCTTATGCTTACATACAGCATAGTCTATCTTTTTGTTGGTCTGCAACACCTCGTCAAAAAACCACGTAAGGTTTTTACCACTAGTAGTTTCAAATGACTTTTTCATATCATCAGGTAGCGGATGTTTAAACTTCCAAGTTTCGTAATAGGCAAGCATACATTTCTTAAATATACCATCGCCTAAGTACGCTTTCAGATACCCAAAAGCAGATGATCCTATGCCATACACACTCATTCCATAGTTTCCTTCTGTAAGTTCTGCTGAGGCTGTAGCTATGGCTTGATGCTCGCCTAGAAGCATATTATCCTGCACTAAGGCATTCATAATAAGTCCGTTTAAATCCAGTTTTTTAGAGTCCTCCTTCTGCATTGCTTGCCCTTCATAGTAACTGTTGATAGATTCATCCATCCACGGATACCGTCGCTCATTGTTGGCCAGAATACCATAGAACCAATTGTGCCCTACTTCATGCACTATCACCTCTTCACTCATAAAATCACACAGCGTTATCATGGGATATTCCATTCCTCCACCTGCTTTGAGCTCACCATGCACTACAGTAGCGTGACTGTATGGATACGGCCCCACATTATTTGAGTAGTACGTAATGGCAGTTTCTATGTGCTTTAAGTTTTCTATATCTGGCTCTGCGGCTACTACTCTAGCAAGTACTTCTCTTTCACCCACCTTTATTTTTTTGGTAACGTACCCCCATCTTTTACTAGCGAACCAAGCAAAATCGTGCACATTATTAGCTTCAAACTTTACGGTTTTTAACCTAGAGTCACTTGGCGGGACACTATCTACTGTTCCTGATTTAGTAGCACTTAACTCATCGGCATTTTGGCATTCACCAGTAGCTACTATCGTATAGTTAGCAGGTACCGTTACATTCACTTTAAAACTCCCAAACTCTGAGTAAAACTCACCCATATTTAAATACGGCATCGGATTCCAGCCATTTACATCATATACCGCAGGCTTAGGGTACCACTGAGTTATAAAGTAATCTTGATTTTCATGACCTAGTCTAGAAAAAACCTTAGGCAGTTTTACCCTAAAAGGAGTAAAAAGGGTTACCTGTTCTCCTGTTTTTATAGGCTTTGCGAGCATCACCTTTACCACATCTATATTTTCTGTAGTATCAACTTTAAGCTTTACCCCACCCGATTTAAAATCTAGGCCCTCTATAAATCCACGATCCTTATCTTTACTATAATAAAAATCCATCTCGCCATTTTCTTCCATTTGCTTTGCAAATGCAGTAGTGTTATTCTTATAAGCATTGGGCCAAAGATGAATATACATAAAACTGATTGTATCCGGGCTATTGTTAGTATAGGTGATAGCAATTTCACCATCTAGAGTATGGTTTACATCGTCTAATTTCACGTCTACCATATAATCCACCTGCTGTTGCCAGCTTGATTGTGTCTTAGATTGAGCCGCAGCTCCGAGGTAACTAAAAAGTAGAAATGCTAATATGACGTTCTTATGCATAGTTTTGAAGATAATTTGTTTGCAAAATAAAGGCTTATAGCGAACTTTGCATTAGAATTCTTAATTCAGTGGGCGTAGTTTTGGATAAACATAATTTAACTAAGCTTTTAGGGCTTTAATGATTATAAGAAGGATAATGAGATATGATGGATTTTAACGATTTAGGAGCAGACGGGATGGATGAGAGAATAGAAAGTTTCGAAAGAATGCTAGCTAGTGGGGAGAGCTTCTTCTACGATAATGACGAACTAGGTCTCATCATCGATTACTACATAGATTTTGAGGAAATAAGCAAAGCCAACAAGGCCATTGCTTATGCAGAGAGTATTTACCCATTCGAAACATACTACAAGATTAAAAAAGCAGAAGTTTATATGGCTGAACGCAATGTGAACGGTGCCATAAAACTACTCGAAAAATACAAAAGCATAGAACCTGAGAATAGCGAAATAGCAAAATTACTCGGTGACTGCTATAGTATAACTATGCAGCTAAAACGAGCGGTAGACAGCTACTTATTTGCTCTAAATAAGGATCCTCAAAATGACGAATTGCTACTTAGACTGGCTCGAGTAAATTTTGCACTAGGCAATCACAGCAAGGCTCACAACTACATCAATGGTTTTCCAAAAGACTACATTTATGATGAGTTAAGTGTACAAGAATTCATTCGCTTGTACATGGATTACAGTCAATATACTGAAGCCATATCCTTCTTAGAGAAAGTAATAAACCAAGACCCTTACAACTACAGTGCGTGGTATTTCAGAGGCTTAGTGCATCAACGAAATGAAGAATATACTGAAGCGATAGATGCATACGAATACTGCATAGCAATAGATGATGACAATACAATGGGACACTTAGGTAAGGGAAACTGCTTGATGGAAAAAAGCGAATATGAAAATGCCATTACGTCTTTTCAACTATCACTGGATAGTGATGAGTCCGATGCAGAAGTATACTGCAACATAGCAGAGTGCTATGAAAACATGAAAGATGACAATGGTGCTCACTTCTATTACCAAAAATCTATAAGCACAAACCCTAATCTTTCCGATGCATACTTTGGGCTAGCCATGGTAAATAAGCGTAGGGAGAAGTGGAGCGAAGCTAAACGCAACCTGCTAAAAGCCATAGACATAGACCGATACGAAAGCATGTATCATATAGAGATAGCAGAACTATATCTCATAGATGAAAATGCTCAGAAGTGCTATGAGCACTACACGTATGCGTACGAGATAGATCCTGAGACTACAGAAATACTTTTGGATTTTGCTCATGCTAAATTTGAGTTAGACGAAGTAGAAGAAGCAGTAGATTTACTACTAGAGCATTTAGAAAATCACGACGAAGATCACCGTATGTACTACAGACTAGCTGCTTACCTATTTACACTTGGCACTTATGAAAAGGGATATAACTTCTTGCATGCTGGCTTACGAATAAAGCCAGAGGAGTATATTCTACTATATGAATTTGCTCCTTTTACAGAAACTGTAGATAGTATCTCAAATATCATAGATTTGTACTCGAAATAAACCAATGATAAATCCAGATTTTAAACTGAAAAACATTCCTGAACGTACCACCAAGCCAAGAGAGGCTGGCCTTACAATGGTAATGGACAAAGGATTAAGCTGCAGAGAAGTAGAAGATTTTTTAGAAGTTGCGGCAGATAAAACTGACATAGTAAAACTAGGTTTTGGCACCAGTAGTGTTACTCCTAACCTAGAACGAAAAATTGCTATATATCAAGAAGCAGACATTCCATTGTATTTTGGAGGAACTCTTTTTGAAGCATATGTGATACGAGGCCAGTTCGAAGACTACAAAAGACTTCTAGAAAGATATAATATTACTCACGTAGAAGTTTCTGATGGAAGCATAGAAATCTCTGAGGAAGAAAAATGTGGCTACATACGCTCTTTGGCAAAAGACTACATCGTGTTAAGTGAGGTAGGGAGTAAAGATGCCGAAAAAATAATACCGCCTTACAAATGGATCGCCATGATGAAAGCGGAGATAGAAGCTGGAGCTTGGAAAGTAATAGCAGAAGCTAGAGAAAGTGGCACTGTGGGTATTTTCAGAAACTCAGGTGAAGTTAGATCTGGGCTTATAGAAGAAATCTTACAACATATACCATTAGATACCATTCTGTGGGAAGCTCCTCAGAAAGTACAGCAAGTATGGTTCATGACCCTCTATGGTCACAATATAAACCTAGGAAACATAGCACCTAATGAAGTTATTCCACTAGAAACATTAAGACTAGGCTTACGTGGCGACACGTTTAACCAATGGCTTAAATAAGTAAAACTATATTGCATAAAAAGCCCGATTGGAATATTCCAATCGGGCTTTTTTATGCAATACACTGTATTGAACAATTTTATTCTACGATGGGCCTAGTAATCAAGATAGCCTCTATTTGGGTAGTGCTTTCGTCAGTCTTGTCTTTGCTTTGATACCCTAATATTACTATATACATACCAGACGCAGGAACGTTAAACTCCAGCTTAGTAGTCTTAAGTGCCTTAGGGTCCGAAATGGACGCTACAGGCTTCATTTGCATATCTAGCACCTTTATGTGAGTTACTATATTCTCCTTATCATAAAACAGATTAAAGATATAATCATTTGCCTTGTCTGCAGGAAACTCATACTGATACACACTTTCCGACTGTAGCTCAAGTTTCTGTGAGCGGACATACTTCCACTTTACATTGGGATTTACCTCCACTACTTGGGCACTAGACTGCATGGCCATAGCCACACAAAAAATAAAACCTATAAGATACTTCATTGATTAATTAAATGCTATTCTTCTGTAGTTTCTTTCACTACTTGATCCTTAAGACGCTGCAATTGAGCTAAACGTTGTCTAAACTCCTCACAGATTGCAAAAACATTATATGAGTTTCTATTGAATTCTATATCTTGACTTGCCATGATTCTTCTCTAATTATTTGGTACAAGATAACAAAAAAACGGCTGATTATGCTTGATTTAGTATAAAATCTGACAATTGTTTATAAATAGCTCTAAGCTCAGGATTGTCTAACATAGCCATATGCTTAGTAATCACTTCCATATCTTTTCTTTTAGCTGGTCCTGTCTGCCACTGGTCTGGGGCCCCTTGTTTCAGTCTTAGGGCAGTTTCTTGGATAATGGGCAACAAATTTTTAAAATCTAATCCTTGCTCTACCAAGTATTGTTCTGATAGCACATACATCAAATTGGTAAAATTATTGGCAAAAACCGCTGCTAGATGATATTTTCCTCGGTCTTCACTACTTACTTCCCGTACTATATTAGATATAGAGTCAGCTAGGTCTAAGAGAATATCTTTGGATCTACTCCCATTCCATTCTACCATTATAGGCACCTGCATTAGATCCTTCACCTCTTCTTTGCGAAGCGACTGCAGTGGGTACAAAACTCCACTTTCTCCAGTATAACTAGATAAAACATCTATAGAAACCGGACCTGAAGTATGGCACAGCACAGCTTTAGAGCCACCTGGCACTAGAGACATAGCCTCTGCATAAGCCGAATCGCTTACACACATTATTATCACATCTGCATCAGTATAAATTTCGCTACCTACAGTTCCATAATATGCACCGAACTTACTGGCTAGTTCCTTCGCACTTTGCTCATTGCGACTGATAACCTGATTGATAGTATGTCCTGCCTTATCACAAACATAAGCTAGATTAGTAGCTACATTTCCACTTCCTATGAATGTGATTTTGTATTTCACGAAGCACGTCTTAGTTCTAGTCTATTGAACATAGCAATACCAAAACCTATTACCATAAATATAGTGCCCAACCATAACAGGTTGATATATGGAAATATAATTCCTTTCATGACTATAAATTTAGGTTGTGGTTTGGTCTCGGCTATTTCTAGTATTGCCGTAGGATCTTCACCTTCTACTTCTGACGGTCTTATTTCAAAACCAAAGCGAAGTCCAGCTTCTTCTAACTCATCTCGTATGGTAAAGTAGGTATTACTATTCACACCGAATAACGGCTCCGAAGTATATTCAGACTTTCCGCTTTTGACAGTAAGCAGTGCCCTAGCCAATGTAGTATTTTTAAGGCCTATAGCTTCTCCATCTCCTTGCTCTATCCCGGTAAAATAGACCATACCATTATTAGTTTGGATACTATCTCCTCGCTTTACAGGAAACTCTTGCACGTTTTCCCACTTTATACTATCCACAGACGGTTTCGGCAGGGAGGTAATATGTGTGTACACGTCATAAGTCAAGTAGTGTCGAGTGTCAGGATTTGGCAAAAGTCCCATCTGATCACTTATTTGAGCATTTGGCATTAACGTAAATTCTTCTTCTCCGTTTAAAGATATATAATGAACCTTAAAATATCTGTCCGCATTGCTTACACTATCTCCTTGGTAGGTCACCATAAAATCACCTAATCTAGTAGGTTCATCTTTTATCAGTAGCATGTTTTCTCTACGTGCTTGCTCATCATAGTTCCCAAGCTGACCACTAAAGTCCGCTGTAATTACTTGTTTCTTTGCACTAGAAACCAAAACCCCTAGTAGCATTAATCCAAAACCAATATGAGCAATAGAAGAACCTGATAGTTTGAATTTCTTTACCTGAAAAATAAGATATGTCAGATTACCTACAAACACGAAGATCCCAGCAAACATAAAGATGAGATACATTGGATTAGAAATCTTAAAGAGAAAAAATCCGCCGATGGTAAGAGCTACAGATACTAAAGCTATACCTGCTATTTCGTACCCTAGCTTTTTCTTATCTGGAGTACTACGGTATCTAAAAAACTGACCAATACCCATAAGCAATGCTATTACTATAGCAATAGGCATTTGATACATATTATAGTAGCCTATTACATCTTCTGGTGGCACTAGATTAGTCCCGAAAATCTTATTAAATACGGGCTTAGAAGTCCCCACAGTTACTTGTACTGCACTAAGCACTAGCATAAGTGAACCTATAAACATCCAAAACTCACGACCAGATACATTGTCTTCACTGGCGTGATTTGTTATCCTTCTATTGAGACTCAATACAAACCAAACAAGGCCAGCTAAAGTAAGAATCAACAACGGGTAAAAGCTTAGTTTAGCATAAAATGGCAATAGAAGTGCTAGAATACTTATGGGTATTATCATTAACCATTTATACTTCTTACCTGGTATTACCGCTATAATAGGTAGCCAAACAAAAAGGACCACAAACTGCATGAGTTGCCCTGCAAGACCTAAGTCTGTGAAGGCGTGAACAGACGTTTCCCCAAGCACTCCACTTCGTGTTAAAAAAGTCGCGTATAGCACTAGAATAAACGAAGAAATCACCAAGGTGTATGTGGCTATAGTAGAGCTATTGGTTACTTTTTTAATAAGCATAAGGTGTATACCACTTATAAGTAGTAGCCACGGAACCAATGATGCATTTTCTACAGGATCCCACGCCCAGTAGCCACCAAAACTAAGTGACTCATACGCCCAGAAACCACCCATAATAATACCTGCACCCAATATCATTCCGCCAGCTAATGCCCAAGGCAACGCTGGTTTTATCCAAGCTCTAAACTCTCCATAAAATAAGGATGTAACCGCAAATGCGAAAGGTACTATGGTAAGAGCAAAACCTAAAAACAAGGTAGGTGGATGTATTACCATCCAATAGTTTTGTAGCAGCGGATTAAGACCTGTACCATCTACTATACTCTTTATATAGTTTGGTGATGAGAATATAGGTGCTTCCAACTTATCTCTGAGCAGCTCAAAAGGGCTACTACCTAGAGTATAGAGATCAAAGAAGTTGACCCCAAGAATCATTGCCGTAAGCACTACTTGGCACATAGCCATAATAGCTACTACACCTCGCTCCCATCGCTTGGCGGTAAAGATGAGTACTATACCTAACAAGGCATTCCACACCATCCAAAGTAAGAAACTACCTTCTTGCCCTTCCCAAAAACAA
>DNBZ01000098.1:0-902 GCA_003484585.1 Bacteroidota bacterium
TGTAGCTTTCTTTATACCATTAGAGCGTTTTGCTCAAGAGAACATTGTGCTTTACAATGAGCAAGAGATAGATCAAAGCGGGTATATTTTTATGATGGAAAACGGACAAAAAATGCTTATTTGGTGAATCATGAGGGTGAAAAGCTCAAAGAGTGGGCTTTTGAAGAACGTTTTGGAAATGACATAGAAATTACGCCATCTGGCGATTTACTGGCTTGTTTTAAGTCTTCAAATCCTGTTATTACTTTTGGTGGTTTTGGAGGGGTCGTGTCTCTCATGGATTATACTGGAAAGGAATTGTGGCGTTATGAGGTGAATACCGAAAATGAGATTGCCCACCACGATGCGACCCAATTGCCCAATGGCCACGTGATGATCATGGTTTGGGAAAGAATCACTGAATTACAATTAGAGACTGCTGGTCAATTCCCGGGCCATGATATTTTCTTAGAGAAATTAATAGAGGTAAACCCTCAAACCAACGAAATTGTTTGGCAGTGGAGGAGTTGGGATCATATGGTCCAAAATACAGCTGCTGACAATGATTTATATGGCCAGCTTTCTGATTTCCCCAATAAAATTGACCTTAATCACAGTGATTTAGAGAATGGGGATTGGATGCATGCCAATGGCATTTTCTATGATGCGGCTACTGACCTTATCTATATGAGTGTTAATTTTTATTCTGAGGTTTGGGTAATTGACCACAGTACTTCTTCTGAAGAAGCTATAACATCTCAAGGAGGCAATTATAATAGGGGAGGAGACCTAGTGTATAGATTTGGCAACCCTTCTTTATTTGAAAACACTATTGCTCCACAATTTTTATTTAACAACCATCATCCTTCTATTGTGCCTGATAATTATCCTGGCAATGGGAATTTTCTAATTTATAATAATGG
>DNBZ01000098.1:973-2160 GCA_003484585.1 Bacteroidota bacterium
AATAGTATGCAAAATTATATTGCTCCCGTGAAGCAATGGTCATTTACGAATACAGACATGTATTTTGATAAAATCTCCGGTCTTCAGAGGCTCCCTAACGGCAATACTTTAATTTGTGAGGGTGACTATGGTTATTGGGAAGTATCTGTTCAAGGAGAAGTTGTTTGGAAGTATGACGGTTTGGGTAAAAGTTTTTGGCGCCCTTATTATTATCTGAAAAGTGATTCGCGATTGTTGAAATTAAATCTTAATTAATTGAAATGATTATTGAATCTCTACTGTTGACATTAAATCTTAATTAATTTAAACATTATTGAATCTCTTTTGTCTTTAGCTTAGGTGAATTTATTCCATAAAAAAAGGCCCGCATTTGCGGGCCTTTTCTTTAATATAGTAACAAGATGCTATTGACAAACACTCAATACTTTAGTTCCTCCTGCAGAAGAAGGTCCGTCAGATAAAGCAGTTTGTGGAGATGTTCCATCTAACTTAGTGTATGAAATTACATAGCTAGCTTCACTATCCCATGCACCATTTGTGTAGGCAAAAGACATTGTAGAAGCTCCAGCTGGAATAGTCACTACATGAGTAGCATTAGCTCCTTGATCAGCCGTTACAGTGTAAGAAGTTGTAGTTCCATCTATAGTAACGTCTACAGATGCTCCGTTCCAACCATCACCATAAGAATCTACCATTGCAATGGTGTAGATTCCTGGCACAGCACTAGTCGGAATACATTTAATTACTGTATTGTATTTAAATGGTGAAGAGAAGTAAGATCCTTGAAGAGATCCCGAAGCGTCGTCTCCGGAGAATACTCTGCCATCAGTTAGTACCAATTCTAAACGAACAGGTAATGCGTCTCCTCCAGTGTATTGACTAGAACTTAATCCTAAAGCCGCAACAGCTTCTGATAAAGTAACTCTAATGTTCGCTCTTGGTAATCCAAAAGGACCAGTTGTGAAAGAAGAAGCTGTAAGTGAAGTGGCTAAAACTTCTGTACCCTTAAATCCAAGGTATACATTCACTTTTTCCATTAATCCACCATTTTGCTCGTCTTGTACTTCAATATCAACATCAAAGGCTGAATTAAGGTCATAACTATTAAATTCTCCACTATTTAAAGATACTGTTCTAATAATAGCACCTTTAGTAGTACCGTCAAATACTGCGTCAATTGCATTGTC
>DNBZ01000098.1:2315-5258 GCA_003484585.1 Bacteroidota bacterium
GGATAATACATCACTAACGGGAAAGCACCTGGATTAGGTTCAATATTCTGTTGTAATGTGCTAGGTAGACCAGTTTTTCTATATGTATTATATGCATCAATACCGTTTCCGAACATTGAAATATAATATTGTTTTGCCCATAATTCAGCTCTGTCAGAAGTAGAAGCTGCATCATAATCTGCGGCAACAAGTGCAACATATGCTTCCACATCTGCAGCTACTAATGGAGTCCCACCTAAAGAGTCTGCTTTTTCAATAGACTTTTTAACACCAGCAAGTGTAGACGCTCTCATATCAGAAGGATTCATATAAGCGTTCATAAAGTCCATCCAAGAAGACAACATGATAGGAGTAATTCCTCTTCCGCCTTCACCACCACCGTTAACTTGTCCTTTGAAGGATCTGTCATCATACTTTCCACCTGCAGGATAAACACCATGTAGGGTTCTTGTGAAACCATCTGGTGGAATACCATTGTCATTCCCATGATCTCTACCCCAATATCCATCATTTAATCCACAATAAACTTCGTTACTGGCTAAATAATGAGAAGGTGCTGTGTATAAACTACACTCTAAAGTTTCTTCATTTGGATCAGCTCCAAAACCTGGAGTAGCAGATACCTGTCTGTAGAAGTAATAAGCCATTCTTGGATCTTTTGTAGAACCGTGACCTATTTGCATGGTATTCATTAACCAATTAGACATATAAGATCCACCACCTGTAGCCGTGTATGACGACCTGTAAGATGGGTGCCTAGTATCTGGCTGTACTTCATTTACTCCATATTTAAATTGAAAATCCTCTGCTTCTGTTTTAATATAATCTGTGATTGCATTAAAACTTGCTGTATTACCTGTTGTGTAATGGATTTTCTTTTTAATTGAGTTTGCAGCTTTTATCCAACTGGCAGTATTACCACCATAATACATATCCAAAGACGGTTTTGGACCACCCGCATTAAAGTTAGCTACTGCGCTGTCTAATAGTTCCAATGCTGCAGCATATACAGATTCTCCAGAATCTGCTTTTGGCGCTAAATTATCTGCACCCAATAATGCCTCTGAGTAAGGAACATCTCCAAACTGATCTACTAAAGTGACCAATATGTATGCTTTCATAACCTCTCCCATTCCAATATGATAATTCAAACCTGCTTCAGAAGCTAGGTTATTCATCAATCTCATGTCTTCCATCATTCCACGGTAAGCAGAGGACCAGTTTCCATTGAAGCTTGTTGGTGCATATACGTTAGGATAAGATCTTCCAGACATATAATTAATTCTGGTTAAGGCAGCACTTCTACTACCTATTCCATTCACCCAAAATGCAAAATTCACTTGAATTGAATTCAAAAAGAAAGTAGCATCAGCTTGAGAAGGACTCAGTGCATTTGGGTTATCTACTAGTTCCAGTTCCATAGTCTCGCAAGACGTAAATGAAACCAAACCAATCATAATAACTGCTATTAATTTGTTTATTTTCATGATATATTTTTTTATTTATTAGAACGTCAATTTAAGACTCAATCCATATTTTTTTGCACTTGGTCCGTTTAGGTAGTCAAAACCTCTACCATTACCTACACCAGTACCAGCTATGTTTGGATCCCAGTTCGCACCATCTGGTGTGTTATAAGCATCATACCAAAGGTTGTATCCAGAAGCAGTTAAATCAATACTTCCAAAAGGTGTCTTATTTAACAAGCTTTGAGGTACTTTATAAGTCAAAGAAATCTCTGCCAATCTCCATACTGATGCATCATATACCAACATTTCATCTGGTCCGTAAAGAACATTAGAGAAATAGTAAGTAGAGTTATTAATCATTACACTATTAGGTGTTCCGTCTGCTTGTACTCCAGGAAGAATAAAAGATTGCGCTCTATCTGCAGTTTCTTTTAGAACTCCCCTACCTAACAATGTAGCTACGCTATAGGTAAATACGTCTCCTCCATGAACATGGTTTACTAAGAAACTCATGGATAAGTTCTTATAAGAAATTGTGTTGCTAATATTTAATAACCAATCTGCATTAGCATTACCAATTTCGTTTGTACCGTAGGTGACGTCATAAGAACCTTGAGAATTCACTAAGAATTCACCATTTTCATGCCTTGTAATTGCAGAACCTACAATTGTACCTAATGATTTTCCAACCTTAGCAACGTTTCCTAAAGAAGAAAAACCTGAATAAACAATTTCCTCAGTATCTTGACCTAGATCAGTTACTATAGCGTCGTTTGTTGACCAGTTCACAAAAGTATTCCATGTTAATCCATTTGGATTACTAAACCAATCCATACCTAAATCAATTTCAACACCCTTGTTTTCAATTTCTCCAATGTTTGTTTGGGTATTTGTATAACCTGTAGATGGATCTAAAGGTCTTGAGATGATTAAGTCTTTTGTGATTTTGTTGTAGATTGAAATATCTGCTGATAATTTATTGTTGAAAAATCTTCCTTCAACACCAAATTCTAATTCCCCAATTAATTCTGGTTTTAGGTTTGGATTACCTAGTTGAGATCCAGAAGTATTTGAAATTACCATATTACCACCTTGGTCTTGAAAACTTTGCGTATTTAAACTCAATACCGAGGCAATAGGATAGCCGCTTGGAAAGTTTGCTGAAGTTCCATAACCAGCTCTTAGTTTAAGGTAGTTTACCATATCTGATTTTAAACCGTCAAAAGCAGCAGTAGGTAAAAATGAAACACTCGCAGATGGATATGTAATAGAATTGTTTTCAGTGGATAAGTTAGAAACCCAGTCCTTTCTTGCTGCTACTGTTAAGTAAGCCATACTCTTGTAATCCAGTGCTGCTTGTCCGTAGGCTCCAATAATGTTTCTTTTTTCAAAATATTGGATTTCATCTTGAAGTTCAAAGTTAAAGTGTCTTAGCACTCCAAATACTTGTTGACCAGTAGAAGAAACACCATTT
>DNBZ01000146.1 GCA_003484585.1 Bacteroidota bacterium
TTACTAGTGAACGACAAGGATGATTTTGTGTTTCACTCACTCAATGAGCTAAATAGAGAGGCAACCTTGCCGCCTAACTTACCCAAAGAAGAGTTCGTTTCCTTGCCCAATACTGCAGGTGTTTATTATCTGCTAGGGGAAGATATGAAAATATTATACGTGGGTAAAGCCAAGGACATAAAAAAGAGAATAGTATCTCATTTTACCGAAAGCTCCAGAAAAAAAGCAGAGTTACTGCGAAAGATACATCATGTGAGCTATCAAGAAACAGGGAATGAATTAGTTGCTTTACTCTTGGAATCTGATGAAATAAAAAAGCACTATCCCGCATATAATAAGGCTCAAAAAAACAAGTCGAATGACTACCATGTTTGCTATTACGAAGGGCAAGATGGGGTACTACGTATAGACGTATTTTTACAGAAGTTTGCCAAGAACAGTATCCAGAGTTTTAGCTCTATGGTTATGGCAAAGGATCATTTATATAAGCTAGTAGATAAGTCTAATCTTTGTCCTAAGTATACAGCTCTAGAACGCACCAAAGGGAATTGCTATCTAGGCGAAAATTGCTCAATATGCTCTGGACAAGAGACCAAGGAGGAGTATAATGCGAGAGTATTAGCCGCAACAGAAAATAAGGATGACAAGCTAACCGCTTACATAGTAGGCCCAGGCCGCACTAGAGAAGAGGCTAGCGTAGTGGCTATACAAGAAGGAGATTATAGAGGATTTGGATTTGTGGATAATGATCTAGCCCTGAACCAAGAAGACCTATCAGACTGCATACAACCTTACAAGAATAACAATGATATCAAGCGAATAATAAAGGCATTTGTCACACATCCTATTCCTCGCATCTTTAAGATGTTGGAGGTAGATAGCCAACTCTAGTAAGTAGCAGGACTGCCTATGGCAAAGGATTCTTCTATTTGCCTAAAACCTGAAGTGGATTTGCTTAGATCTTCTGTAGCACATTGTTCTAGCACCACTACTGTTTTATCTTTTCCATAAAAACGAATAACTCTACCAGAGTGTTTTAGTCCTATTAGTTGAAAAGTGTAGCTAGTAGATAGTACATCTATGCTGCTATAAATAGAGGGCTTGGGTGCTGTATAGCTAGCCTTAGAACCAAATGTCATTTGTTCTGCTAGGGATTTTTTGAAAACATTCATATATGTTTCTAAATCAATGCTGTCATTTATGCAAGTAATGCTCACCAGCCCACTTTCGTCTAATCCTCTTTTTTCTATTGACAGGTAGTAGCCTGCTCCATCGAGACTATCTTCATCTGATATTTTCCAAGCTGTAGGCACCACGAAGGAGATGCCTGATTTATGAAATGGAAAGTCTTTTTGTTTGGTGCAAGAGTGGAAAATGACCAAAGTCAATCCCAGTAGCATAGCGGAGGATAATTTACTCTGAGTGAGCACTATTTTTTGCTTCGTTTGTCCTTGATACTACATCCTATAGCTTTGGTGGTAGTAGTGGTAATGGCGTTGCCCGCAAGTAATGCATCTACTGCATCTTCTACATATCTTTCCGTCACATCATCTTTATCCGCATAGTTATTATCTATGGCTCCTATATACTTTACTATATTTTTTCCTTTCTCTTTATTTAGTATGAAAATGTGAGGTGTTTTAGTTGCTCCATATTGCGGATAGATTTCTTGTTTATCGTCTAGTAGATACGGGAAAGTATATCCTTTAGTAATAGCAAGTTTTTTCATTTCTTCCATTCCGTCTTCAGGTACTATAACAGGGTCATTTGGGCTTATTGCGATAACTGGGTAACCTAGTGGAGTATATTTTTTGTCCAGATCCATTATTCTGCTTTCATATGCAACGGCATATGGGCAGTGGTTACATGTAAAGGTTACTATGTATCCTTTGGCGTCGGCATAGTCGCTTAGTGATACCCTTTTATTATCAATATTGAGTAGCGAAAAGTCGGTGGCTTCATCTCCTACAGCGTATCCTGCTTTTTGAGCTTCTATTACTAGATTCTCTTGGCTCTCTTGAGTACTATTAGTTTCGGAGTGAGATTGATTGCAAGCAGTAATAAAAAGGGCTAAAATAAGTGTGAATATTGAGTTGTTTTTTTTCATACGTTGATTATTGTTTATGTTTTTCTATTGCTTTTTTCAACTCTTCTTTAGTCATTTGACCCTCTACAAAAAGTACTTTTTTATTGTTTTTATAGAATACAGTAGCGGGGATGGCACCACTCCATTCAGCATCTATAGCTGGGATCCACTCGTTCATTCTTTTGTTATCGTCTAGTATGTAAACATCCGTGGTGATGTTTAGTTTATCTATCATTTTACGAACACTAGTTTCTAAATCACTTGCTTTGTCTAACGATACAAGTATCATTTCATAAGAATCCTTATCGGTGTATTCATTATTCACTTAAATAAAATGAGGTAGCTCTGCCACACAAGGTGGGCACCACGTAGCCCAAAAATTTACCACAACGAGTTTATCCTTTTTTGTGCTTAATATTTTTTGAAGCTCATCGAAATTTACCACTGCAGTAGTAGGTGTATGAGTATAGCTAAGTAGAGATAGTAATAGGAGTAAGATAGAAAACTTCATAAGTTATAATTCAAAATATGTTCATTCTTTTAAACCACCATAAGGCTACATCCTCGCACATCGGAGTGGTCCATACGTCCGGTTACTTCAAAACGGCCATCTGGGAATACTTGGCCTAAATCATCAGCGGCTATAAAAGCACAAGAATGTAGGTTGGCTAAGTCTATAATATTGAGAGCTGCTGTACGCCCATTTGCTTTATTGCTGAGCGGATCATTGTCTGCTCTAGCCAGTACTTTCATCCAAGGGGGGCAGGTATAGCGGGCACTGGCATCTGAATATGCCTGGCTTAGTAGTTCCGTCATTCCGTATTCTGAGCGTATAGTAGCTTGCGGAAATGAAGCTTGTAAGGTACTGTAAACTTCTGCTTTGGTTATTTCTATTTTACGTCCCTTCATGCCACCCGTTTCTATGATAGTAAATGGGTTTTTGCTGGCGTATTTGTCGGCAAAATCTAGTAAAGCAAAACTTACTCCGAATAGGAGAATAGGCTTAGTACTTTGTTCTATTTTCTGAATGAGAGCATCGTGATTATAGAGATAGAAACTGTCCTCCTGGGCATTAGAGTCCATTAGGTAATTGACCATACTTACCAATGAAGAATTTTGTCTTTCTAGGTAGTTAGGTAGCAGACCTAGTATTTCGTAGTGTGATACAGGCCCTATTTGATCCTCTATTATTCTTACACAATTTTGATGATAAGAAGCAAGTGATTTTACGTAGTGTTTTGCAGTGTGGGTGCCTGTGGTACTGCTACTTTCGAAAATGGCTTCACTTACAAAAGACTCGCTGACCACCTTATGTGTTTTAAAAAAGGATATTGGCAAAAAGGGAATTTCACGGTAATCTTCAATTGAATCGGGGTCTTTGTCAATTAATTTTAGATATTCAGCGTATACAGCATTATATTTAGCCTGATATTGAAATAATTGTAGTGCAATTTCGTTAAAATTGTGCTCAGATATTGACCAAATAGACTGTATGTTAGGCAAACCACTCATAAAGACTTCAAAGGTAATAACTCTAGTGTTATGTGGC
>DNBZ01000266.1 GCA_003484585.1 Bacteroidota bacterium
TATATAAGCCATAAACAGAATACCGTGTGGCATGCCTAGAGTTTTAACTAAGGAGTCATTACCTGCTAGGTACTTCAGTGGAACTCCAACTCCTAGAAGTAGTAAGTACGATATACCCTCTAAGTAACTTGTGATTCGGAATGCTTTAATCATTACGCGAAGATAAACGAGCTATTGTTATGAGGATATATTATCTACGTTTCTTTTAGTACATAATTTATATTATGTTAACTAAAAGGTGAGAAAGAAAAGGGAGCTCTTTGAAGGACTCCCGATTCAGATGTTATGGTTAATAACAGTCTTAAATATTTTGATAGAACAAAAGTACGCTATTTGTTGGCTTCTACAAAAGCCTTCATTGCATTGTACTTCTCCATCATTTCTAGCCTAGCATACATTTTCTTCATTGTACCTGCTAGTTCTACCTTGTCTTTGATAGCCATATTTTCATTGTTTTCAAATACATTTTCAAATTGTACTAGAGCTAGTTTATATAAACCGTTTATCTCAGCTTCTTTCTTTTCAATAATACTTGGCTTATACTCACCGTTTAACTCATCTACTATTTTAGATATCTTATTGAGATACATTACCCCTTTATTATAAGCAGCATCATAGTATTCTGGGTCTATTTCTAGAATCTTATCATAATCGGCCGCAGCTTTTTCAGTCTCATTTAGACCTTCATAACTGATAGCTCTAGCAAAATAGTATATCGTATTTCCAGGATCATCTGCTATCGCAGCATCTAATTTGGTGATGAGCTCTTTGCTTCTCCCCTGCTTAAGAAATATATCTAACTCCATATTAATCAGGTTCTTATCTGCCTCGTTTATCTGCTTACCAGACTTTATCACATTAAGAGCTGCTGTAGTATCGCCCCCTTTTAGATGTAGCTTAGCTAAGTTGGAGTATATGCTAGATTCTAACGTTCTTTTCTTTACCAACGCTGATAATGCAAGTATTGCTTTTTCATCTTCTCCATTGTTCATTGCCGAGAAAGCCATCATTTGCTCTAGCACTTCTGCAGTAAGGTTATTTTGTTTCAATAATCCATCTACATCGTACTTGATTAGCGGTAATGCTAGACTAAAGTCGGTATATGCTGTAGTAAAGTCCTCTGCAGAATAGGCTGTATAACCGGTGTTATATAGTCCTATAGCTACATTTAGCAAGTTAGTCTTAGCTTGCTTAGTCACTCTATTCTTAGTGTCAGTCTCTATCGCCTTATTAAAACAGTTCAGTGCTATTTTTATTGCATCCGGGTTCGCTTTACTAAGCTCATTATTTAATCCAGCTACTTTTAAATAGGTCAAGCCTCTGTAATACCACATTTTAGGGTCATTACTAGTCTTAGGATGTGCCTTTGACTCATTAGCCCATTTTAATAAATCAGTATAATTTTTATCTGAATCAGGTTTAAAAACATCTTCTAGCTCCATTTTCATTGACTCTACTGTAAACTTCTGTGCGTTTACAGTGTAACCAGCAAATAAAAGGGCTATAAGAATTAGATTGCTGTACTTAATCTTCATTTTCTTCATTAGTTGTTTCATTCGTTTCGTTGTTTGCTGCAGAATCTGTATCCGAGTTGTCTTCTTCTCCAGATTCTATATTTTCAAGATCTTCATCTTCCTCGTCTACCTTGGGAACTTTGGCTACTGAGGCGATGTCGTCTTTGTCTCTTACTTTTATGAGCCTAACTCCTTGGGTGGCTCTTCCCATTACTCGTACATCTTCCATCTTCATACGGATGGTAATGCCAAGTTTTGTAATGATCATAAGGTCATTCTCATCGGTTACGTCTTTCATTGAGATTAGAGCTCCAGTCTTCTCGGTTACGCTCAGAGTCTTTACTCCTTTGCCTCCCCTACCAGTGATTCTATAATCATCTATGTTGGTACGTTTTCCGTAACCTTTTTCAGAAACTACCATTATAGTGGTATCCTCCATATTAGAGTTTACACATACCATACCAATCACCTCATCAGCATCACTTTCTAGCCTTACACCTCTTACCCCAGAGGCTGTTCTGCCCATAGGTCTTACATTCTCTTCATTGAAACGTATAGCCTTACCGCTCTTCTTTGCAAGCAGTATTTCTGCGGTTCCGTCAGTAAGTTTAGCTTCTAGCAGTTGGTCACCATCTCTTACAGTGATAGCGTTGATACCATTCGTTCTTGGTCTAGAGTATTGCTCTAGTGAGGTTTTTTTAATTGTACCATTTTTAGTACACATTACGATGAAATTATTGTTCACGTACTCCTCATCCTTCAAGTTACCTGTAGCTACGAAAGCTCTTACAGTATCATCTGTAGGAATATTTATCAAGTTTTGGATAGCTCTACCTTGTGACACTTTACTTCCTACAGGTATTTCGTACACTTTCATCCAGAAGCATCTACCTTGGTCAGTAAATAGTAGAATATAGTTATGTGTCATCGTAACAAAGAGATTTTCGACGTAGTCTTTATCTCTATGTTTCACTCCTTTATTACCTACTCCACCCCTAGTTTGAGATTTATATTCGGTAAGTGGTGTACGTTTTATATAGCCCATACTAGAGATAGTTACTACCATCTCTTCGTTTGCTATGAGGTCTTCTATATTTATTTCTCCTGCGTCAAATTCAATAGCTGTTCTACGCTCATCTCCATACTTCTCTTTCATTTCTAAAAGTTCGTCTTTGATGATTTGCATTCTACGAGTTTCATCTCCTAAAATGTCTTTCAAGTCTGTAATGGTTGCCATTAACTCAGCATATTCTGCTCTCACTTTGTCTATTTCTAGACCAGTAAGCTTCTGCAGACGCATATCGAGTATGGCTTTAGCTTGTATTTCTGAAAGTTTGAAATCTTTCATCAAGCCAGCACGAGCTTCCTCACCATTTTTGGACGCTCTAATAAGCTTAATTACTGCATCTAGATTATCTAGAGCTATAGTAAGTCCTTCTAATATATGAGCACGCTTAAGTGCTTCTTTTAGCAGATACTCAGTTCTACGTACTACAACCTCGTGACGGTGCTCTACGTAGTGGTGTATCATATCGCGAAGATTTAGCATCTCCGGTCTACCTTTTACAAGGGCTATATTATTTACACTAAAACTAGTCTGTAGTGGTGTGTACTTATATAGTTTATTCAATACGATGTTCGGTATTGCATCACGCTTAAGGTCAAAAACAATACGCAGTCCTTGTCTGCCACTCTCGTCTCTTACCTCACTTATACCCTCTATTACCTTATCATTTACTAAGTCAACTGCTTTTATAATAATCTGTGATGGACTTACTTGGTATGGTACTTCTGTAATCACGATTTGCTCACGTCCTGTCTTAGTGACATCAAACTCAGCTTTCCCACGCATTACGATACGTCCTCTTCCAGTTTCAAATGCAGATTTTACACCTTCTGTACCGTATATAATACCTCCTGTTGGAAAATCTGGAGCTTTTACATACTCCATTAAACCTTCTACATCTATATCATTGTTATCTATATAAGCTACTGTACCGTCTATTACCTCACTTAGGTTATGCGGAGCCATATTAGTAGCCATACCTACTGCTATACCAGATGCACCGTTTACCAATAAGTTTGGTATACGAGCTGGCAAAACAGTTGGTTCGCTAAGACTATCGTCAAAATTAGGACGGTAATCTACCGTATCCTTATCTATATCAGCAAGCATTTCTTCAGCTAGTTTTCTCATTCTAGCCTCCGTGTATCTCATAGCCGCTGGTGGATCACCATCTATACTACCAAAGTTACCTTGCCCATCTACCATCGGATAGCGAAGACTCCAACTTTGAGCCATACGTACCATCGCATCGTATACAGAAGTATCACCATGTGGGTGATACTTACCTAGTACCTCTCCTACTATTCTAGCTGATTTTTTATAAGGCCTATTGCTAGCTAATCCCAAATCAGACATGCCGTACAGAACCCTTCTGTGTACAGGTTTAAGACCATCTCTTACATCTGGCAACGCCCTTGAAACAATAACCGACATCGAGTAATCGATGTAAGCGGTTTTCATCTCCTCTTCAATATTGATTGGAATAATTTTCTCGTTTTCCGAATTCATCTATTTCAAATTAGTTTAAAGTGTGCAATCTATAAGCAAATAGCCAATCATAGCGCTATTGTAACGCTAAAATACCCACAAATAATCTTCAAAATGGGGATAAATTGAGCAGTGACTGTAATAAATTTATCAGAGTCCCTTTTTTTTGATTTTATCAACGCTTATTCTGGCCTATAAAGAGGTATATATCTCCACGTTAATGGAAACAAAGACTGATTAAAAATGGTCATTTTTAAAGCGGATAACCGTAAGCCTAACCTGGAATTAGACTAGGTGCCCATCTAGTCAAACGTCACTTTTAATAGTCTATCTTTATCTTGAAAATCAGGTTGCCATACAAAACTAAAATTATGCTCCTTAAGCCAGTTGTCCAGTTCAGGCCTATAGTATTCACTCGTCTCAAAATAGCACGTAGATTTCTGCTGATGAGCAAGTAGTATAATAGTCTTGTAAAACAGCAATGGGTCTGTGTCATCAACGAATAATGCTATATGTGGCTCATATTCAAGTACGTTTTCATGCATATCATCCTTTTCTGAATGCGCTATATACGGTGGATTACTCACTATAATGTCGTACGGTTCTAACTCTTCTGTGAGTATGTTTTTTTGAAAAAAAATCACGTCGAGGTTTTGTTCTTTACTATTACGCTGAGCTACTTTCAATGCTTCCGTACTTATATCACAACCACTTACCTGAGCGTATGGCCAGTGTTTCTTTAAGACTAGCGGGATGCAGCCACTGCCTGTGCCTATGTCCACGACAGATCCCTGAAAGTTTGGATGATCTTCAAGTATCCAGTGGACCAGCTGCTCTGTCTCTGGGCGAGGGATGAGTACAGTTTCATCTACAAAGAGGTCCAAGCCATAGAAGGGTGCCTCATTTAGCACATACTGGACGGGCTTACCATCCATAAGAGATTGGAGTAAAGTTACATAAGTGTCTCCCAGCATAGTTTCTTGACCTAATAGAACAGCAGTCTTAGACTTTTTTTCAAGATAGTAGAGTACCATATAGAATATGTTTTCAGCTTCGCTAAGGCGATAGAGCTTTGTTAGTTTATCCGTAAACAGTGCTTTAAGTACTCCCAATTGCATATAACACAAAGGTAATTGCAGGGATTTATATATTCTACAATTCAGGATTCCCTTATTTCAATAATTGCCGTTAGTTTCGCAGCTTGCAACCCGACGAAACATACATGAATCGCTGCCTTGAGTTAGCTGCTTTAGGTAAACTCCATACGGCTCCAAACCCAATGGTAGGCTGTGTCATAGTCTATAAGGATACAATAGTAGCTGAAGGCTATCATGAAAAATATGGAGGTGCTCATGCTGAGGTTCAAGCGTTCGCGTCTTTGGATGAGTCTATTGACATGTATAAATGTACTGTCTATGTAAGTTTAGAGCCCTGCTCCCATTTCGGAAAAACTCCGCCCTGTGCAGATTTGATTGTAGCGAAGAAACCAAAGCGAGTGGTGATAGGAATGCTTGATCCGCACGAAAAAGTAGCAGGAAAGGGAATAAAAAAATTGTTAGAAGCCGGAATTAA